>CATZIM010000007.1 GCA_958420075.1 uncultured Clostridia bacterium
GGTGCTTTTTGTTGTGTGAAGATGTACCATGCAGAAGCTGGAAAATTGGGGCCCCCATGGGCAAGCCCATGGGGTGTCATTCAAATCCTGTCTCCGCAATTCAAAAAGACACCTAACAAGGTGTCTTTTTTTATTTCTGAATATTCTCTATCAAAAACAAACCCCCTTCGTTTCCACGAAGGGGGTTCTTACTTTCTTTATTTCAGTTTTTCCAGTTCCGCTTTCAGTTCTGCCAGCAATTCCTCTTTCGTCTGGGGTGCATGGTGCCCTTTCAGACAAAGGCGGAAGTCTGTTTCCTCCAGCATACGGATATGTTTTTCCAGCAGGTCTTTGTCATAGACCCATTCATCTCCGACGGGTACGGAACAATAGGCATCCCCCAGGAATAATACGCCGTCAGCCAGCATCAATGTGCAGTCATCAGCATGAGGGGAAATCCCTTCCCATAATTCCAGGGGACAATTCCCCAATTCCAGTGTCAGTCTGTCCTGGAACATGATGTCTGCGCCCCGTACCTGAATGCGGCTCAGATCGGGATATTCCAGTCGAATATGGGTATCGCAAAAGGCGGATTCCTCTCCTGTTTCCAGCCGTTTTGCCATTTCTCTTTCTGACCATCCCCAGCATGCCATCTGCAGCAGCAGGGCGTTGGTTTTTTCTGAAGCGATGGCAGGCAGCCCCAAAGATGCCATACCAAAGGTGTGATCCCAATGAGAATGGGAAATGCAGACCAGTTCCGGTTTGGGCAGTCCAGCTCTGCGGACAGCCTCCAGAAACAGTTCTGCGTGTGCGCCGCTGTTTCCGGCATCCAGCATCACAGAACGTCTGTCCCCCATGATATAGCCCAGTGTGGGCCTGTCTGTGGTGCTGTCATTTTCCGTATACCAGATACGGTTTGTCAGTTGGTGTAATTTCATCTCTTTCCTCCCATAAATGCTTGTAATTGAGCGAATTGCTCCTGTGCGAGTATATAACCATGACGGTAGAACGTCATCAGTTTCTTATAATCTTTCTCCATGCGGCCCACTTCCGGCATGCAGGGGCGGATTGCCAGCACCTTGCCCGCTTTTTCCATACGGCGGATGTACGCCAGATTTTTGTTGTAGCGCACGGGACGGCGGCGCAGGTCTTCGCCAACGGCAGGATATTTTTTGTACGCCCTTGCAATGAGTTTTGTGGAACGGGAAGGCTTCATGCGGAAGTTTCTCCCTCTGGTCTGAATGACCACCACTTTGTCGCATCCCATTTCAAAGGCGCGTTTGACGGGAATGGAGTCAGAAAGTCCTCCATCCACATAAGGCTTGCCGTCTACCAGAACGGGACGCACTGCCCCCGGCATGGCGCAGGATGCCCGCAGAATGTCCATGAGCCGGTCTTTATCCTGTTTTTCGGACAGAAATACAGGTCTGCCTGTATGACAGTCTGTGCAGCCATATTCCACCTCTGTTTCCGACGCAAAATAAGTATCGTAGTCAAAGGGGAAGTATTCTTCCGGGAATGTACGGAAAATCAAATCCATATCCATGAGCTGGCGGGTTTTTAAGAATGTCCGCAGCCCCATATATTCATATTTTTTGTCTTTGTGAATCATGGTGTTTCGGGTACGTCCGATCTGTTTTGATACCAGATCCGCTGCGTTGCATGCGCCGGCGGAAACCCCTACCACGTAAGGAAAGGTGATGCCCTGTTCCATCCAGTAATCCAGTACCCCAGCCGTGAATACCCCACGGGAAGAGCCGCCTTCCAAAACCAGTCCAATCTTTTCCATAATTGGAAACCTCCTTTTCACCAAACAATATAACCACAAAAACCGCCGCCAGGCAAGACCTGAGCGGCGGTTGTCACAAATTCTTAATATTACTTTAATATTACCCTTGTATACTTTCTGTAGTTTTCGCTTCTTTTGCTGCCCGTTTCGCTGCTTTTTTCTCCAGACGGCGTTCTCTGCGGCTGTTCATCCATGCGTAGAGTACAGGGATGAATACCAGTGTTACCAGAGAGGACAGTGTCAGACCGAAAATAACGCTGATGGCCATGGTGCGCATCATTTCGCTGCCTTCCTGCTGGGAGAATACCAGAGGCAGCATACCAAGGATGGTGGTCAGTGTGGTCATGAGGATAGGGCGCAGACGACGGGGACCTGCTGTAGTGAGGGCGTCATAGCACCGCATGCCTCTGTCCATAAGCTGATTGGTATAGTCAATGAGGACGATACCATTGTTTACAACCATACCTGCCAGCATGATAAAGCCCATCATGGATGTCATGGTGATGGTGTTGCCGGTGATGAACAGACCCAGGATCGCACCGGTAAATGCCAAAGGCATGGAAACCATGATGATCATAGGATATCGGATGCTTTCAAACTGGGATGCCATGATCATGTAAACCAGCAGTACCGCAACCACAAGGGCTGTCAGCAGAGAGCTGAAGGCATCGTTCATCATTTCCAGTGTGCCGGAATAGCCGTAAGTGCAGCCGTCCGGGAAGGTATAACCTGCCAAAATCTGATCTACCAGCTTCTGGGCTTCGCCGCCGCTCATGCCGTCAGCAGAAGCACTGATGGTGATATAGTTTTTCTGATTTTCACGGTTGATGGCAGTTGCGCTTTCGCCCATTTCCACCGTTGCGATGCTGGAAAGAGGGATTTCGCCGCCATATGCGGATGTGACAGTCAGATTATTCAGATCTGTCAGGAAATTCAGTTTATCTGTGTCATAACGGATGACAACGTCGATCTCTGTGCCGTCTACTTTGTACTGGGTAGCGGTGGAGCCGGAAATAGCTGTGTTCAGAGAAGACGCGATGGAAGCGGTGGTAATGCCGTAAAGGGAAGCCTTGCTGCGGTCGATGACCACTTTGGCTTCAGGCACAGTATCACCGGTGGAGCCTTCCACATCGGTGAAACCAGGTGTGCTGCTCAAAAGCTGTACCAGATCGTCTTCCACTGCCATCAATGTCTGGGAATCATAGCCGTAAACATTGAAGGAAATATCTGCACCGCCAAAGCTGCCCATGGCAGAGCTGGAAGCGGTGGCAGTGATTTCCGCGCCGGGAATATCTGACAACATATTCTGTACGTCTTTGCAGACTTCAGCGGTGGAGCGGGTACGTTCCGCTTTGTCTACCAGGTTCATGGTAACGGAAGCGGAAGATGTGCCGGAGGAGAGCATGCCGCCCCCTACGGAAGCATATACCAGCTCTGCTTCAGGGACTTCCTGCAGGCGGTAGAGCACTTCCCATACCACTTCTTCTGTATTGTCAAGGTCTGTGCCATTGGGCAGTTCTACGGTGATGTTTGCTACACCTTCGTCGGTTTCATCCATGAAGTCCATGCCTGTAATGGGAATGGTGAACAGGCTGGCAATGAATGTGATGAGCACCACAGCAATGGTGCGGACGGGGTGGTGCAGAGCTGCCTTGATGAGTTTTTCATAACCGTTGGTGAGCCGGTCAAAGAAAGCATCCCATGCATAGGACAGACGGAATTTGGATTTCTTTTCTTTCTTGTGATGCTCCTTGCGCAGGAACAGGGCGCATGCCATAGGCACAAAGGTGATGGAAACCACCAGAGAGGAGATCAGGGAGTAACAAATGGTGAAGGACAAGCTCTTCATGAGCTGGCCTACGGAGCCGGAAACGAAGGCGATGGGCAAGAATACCGCAACGGTTGTCAGGGTAGATGCCGTTACCGCCATGGTAACTTCTTTCGCGCCGGTTTCCGCCGCTTCTTTGGGGTCATATCCCCGTTCGTAATATTGATAGATGCTGTCCAGTACAACGACGGAGTTATCTACCAGCATCCCGATACCGATGGCCAGACCACCCATGGAAATAACGTTCAAACTCATGCCCGACAGGTACATGAGGGCGAAGGATGCCATGATGGATGTAGGAATGGACATGGCAATGATACCGGATGTGACAGGGCTCTTCAGGAATACCAGCAGTACGAAGAAGGCGATGATGGCACTGAGGAGGGCTGTCTGTGTTACGTTGGAAATGGAAAGCTGGATATATTCTGCTGTATCAGTCAGCATAACCAGTTTCATTTCAGGATAATCGGCGTTGATCTTCGCCATTTCCGCGTTCAGCTTGTCGCTGACTTCTACCAGATTGGCGGTAGATTGCTTGTTGACAGAGATCATGATGCCGTAGTTGCCGTCGATGATACTGAAGGAATCACGGTCTACCTCTTTTTCTTCCACGCTGGCAACGTCGCTGAGGTGAATGAGTGCGCCGCCAGGTGTGGTCACAGGCAGATTTTTGATGTCCTCGATGTCCTCAAATTCCCCCATGGTACGCACCTGTACGTTGGTGGAGCCCTGAGAAAGGGAACCGGAGGGCAGGTTCATGTTTTCTGCGGAAAGGACCTGAGAAAGCTGGGATGTGGTCAGGCCGTAGCCAGCCAGTTTATCCGGGTCAACGGTGATGCGGACTTCACGTTCCACACCGCCGGTCAGGTCAACGGATGCAACGCCTTCGATACGTTCCAGGCGGTTCACCACGTTGTCCTCCAGCATTTCGTTCAGTGCTGTCAGATCCATATTTTCTGCCGTTGCGCCCATGTAAATGGGAACGGCGTTCATATCCATTTTGATGATGTTGGGTTCATTGGCATCGTCAGGCAGTGTGGACTTTGTGCGGTCGATGATGTCACGCAAGTCCATGGAAGCGATGTCGATATCCGTGCCGTCTACAAACTGTACCATAACCATGGACATGTTCGCCGACGAAACGGAGGTGATGTTTTCTACATTGGAAACGGTGCTGAGGGATTCCTCCAAAGGCTTCGTTACCAGATTTTCGATTTCTTCCGGCCCTGCGCCCACATAGGTGGTGCTGACAACCACGATGGGAATATCCATTTCAGGCATCAGGTTCATATCCAGATTCATGTAGGATACGATACCGGCCAGAAAAACCATCATGGTGATCATCATTGTGGTGACGCGCCGGCGGATAGCAAGTCTGGAAAGCATGGTTTATTCCCCCTCACTCTGCACCTGTGCCCCTTCCACGGGCACCCGCAGGACGTCTTCCTCAGGGTTGGAAACATTGACTTCTTCCCCGTCGGTGATGTAAGTCTGGCCTTTGACAACTACCTGCATATCGGGTGTCAGGCCGCTGATGATTTCGATATTTTCACCGCTTTCGATGCCTGTTTCCACAGGAACTTTCTTGGCGATGTTGTTTTCCACTACATAAACATAAACTTCACCGTCTTTTGTGATGACTGCATCTCTGGGCAGGATCATGGTGTTGCTGGAAGAATCGGTGATGAAGCTTACTTCAGCCAGCATGCCGGGCTTCAAAAGACCGCGGCTGTTGTCCAGCGTGATTTTCACGGTATATGTACCTGCCTGGCTGGCGGAAGGGCTGATGGTGGATACTTTGCCCTGCAAAGGATCGGGAGAAACAGCTGTCAGCAGTACATTGACGGTGTCCCCGATGGCAATTTCATTGACCATCTGTTCAGAAACGCCTACTTCCACTTTCACGGAAGAAACATCCAGAATGGTGTATGCAGGCTGGCTCTGGCTGGCAAAGCTGCCGATTTCCACGTTGCGGGCGGAGATCACGCCGCTGATGGGCGCGGTAACGGAGCAGTCCGCAATGTTTTTTTCCAGATTTTCCTTCTGAATCTGGATGGAAGTCAGATTGGCCTGAGCTGTATCATAAGCCAGTTTCAGTTTGTCATAATCGCTTTTGGAAATGATGCCTTCGTCATAAAGGATCTGATTGCTTTCCAATGTGGTCTTTGCGTTGTCCACCTGCAGTTTGGTAGCGTCATAATTGGCTTCCACACTGCGCAGATTGTTCTGTAAGTCTGTGCTGTCCACGGTGAAAAGCACAGCGCCAGCTCCTACGGAATTGCCTACTTCGTAGCCAAAACCGGTGACTTTGCCGGCGATGGTGGGTACCACGGATACTTCTCTGGATGCGGCAACTTTCCCGGAAAAGGAAAAGTCACTGGAGATATCCCCGGTGGTTACTGCCGCCGTCTGCACGGTGCGGGCAGTTGTTTCTTCGGTTACTTCTTCCTTCGGCGTGCAGCCCGTCATGGCAATGACGCAGGCCAGCGCCAAAAGACTCGCTGTTTTCTTCATTCCCCAAGTCCTCCTGCTTTTAAGATTCGGTTTAATTCCTGCAAATGTGCATAAAAATTTTCCTGTTTTTCTTCATCCAAAGAAGAAAAACAGCCGGCAACGGTTTCCAGCACCCTCTCTTCTGCTTCTGCCACAGCTGTCATGCCCTTTTGAGTCAGATAGAAATACATCTTTCTGCCGTCATCTGTGTCAGGTGCCTGCTCCTTGCGCAGATATCCGTTTTTCTCCAGTTTGGAGATCATGATGGACATACTGCTTTTGCTGATGTTGAACCAATTGGAGATTTCCGATACGGTGTGCATACCCCCGTTTTTGATAAATGTCAGTACGCGAAACTGCCGTACCGTCAGTTCTCCTTCTTTTGTTTTCCCGTTGATGTTGAAAGATTTTTCAATATGCTCCCGGTTCCACAAAAAAATGTTCGTATTCAGCGCAATGAGTTCTTTGGCGATTTCCCTTTTGTGTGTGGTAGACATTGCCTGACCCCTTTCTGTTTTCCTGTTCAAAAAACCTGAAATAATTTTAGTATAAAACTATTTTGCTGTCAATGTTTTCGGCGCAGAATGGGATTTTTTTACAAATAGAAAAGGGATTTTATCTCTCTATTTTATGCGTCGTTTCAGAAAAAGGCAGAAAAAAGCAACTTCCCCTTAAGAAAACATTGATTTTCGCTTCCTTGATTTCTTAAGGGGAATTGCGACGGCTTTCTTCAGAAGAAAACAGATTCAATATCATAAGAAAGCCGAAATCCTTTGTCATGATAAGGATTTCGGCTTTTTTTGTTTTCTTATGAAGATGCCCCTAACTGCATCTTTCTTTTGCAAGTCTGTTATCGGGGAACAGAAAAAGCGATGACACCAGCGCTTTCCGGCGCGATGATGCCGCTGTTCAGATAAAATACTACGGCGTTTTTGTCCAGATAGAAGCCTACTTCATCCAGGTTTTTGTCAAGGCGGTCTTTGGCGTCGCTGTAAAAAGCGTCAGGATTCTGGTCAATGAGAGCGGAAAAGCCTTTTTCCATGAGGGTTTCCAGTTCTTTTTTGCTGTCGGTGACGATGTCTGTCAGAACAGCGTCATTGCCGTTTTTCATGTTGTAAGTGTCAGCGGAAAGGGTCTTTGTTTCTGTGCCGCCCATGAATGTGCGTTCTTCCAGTACCACGGAAGCAAAGTCACTGCCTTCGCCTTTTGCCTGATAAGTGCCCATGTAGTAATAGGGCTGGAAGGAAGCGGGATTCTTTGTGTAAGCGGCTTTTGCGGCTGTTTCCATCTGTACGGTCATGACAGAAGCCTTCTGGGAAATCTGGTCATAAACGTTCTTGTTGATTTTGTTGGCGGCAGTGCTGTTGGAGGTGAGGGGAGAATAAGTCAGGCTCACTGTTGCCAGCAGGGTGCCGTCGTCGGCATGAATCTGCTTGGAATAATTGCCACTGGCTGCGGCAGAACCATCGGTGGTGATGTCGATGACGTAATTGATGCCGTCCCATGCCACATTGGCATCAAAAGCAACGGCTACGGCGCGGATGGGCACCATGGTGCGGTCCTGCATGATCTGGGCAGGCACGTCCATGGTATAGACCACTTTGCCGTTTTTGTAGACCTGTTTTTGCCCGATGGTCATGGTGACAACGTCACTGCCTCTGGTGGAAGTGATGGTCTGGGAAGGTTCGTCCCATGTGACATCGGCGTCCATGGCTTCAAAGATTTTTCGCATGGGCACCAGTGTCCGGTCGTCCACGATAACAGGTGCCTGATCGGCAAAGGCCACTTTCTGCTGGTCTACATATACGGTGATGGGTGGATGTGCCAGTGCTGGCACAGCTATACAAAGGGCAAGGAGACTGCCCAAAATGATTTTTTTCATGTGCGTTTTTCCTCCGATTCGTTTTCTTGTGTAAAATGTGTCCGGGAAAAATCCCCATAAAACAACACCATACCATTATATCACAAAATACAGCGGGATTCCAAAATTTCCGCCCTGCAAATGAAAAAGGGAAATGCCCCAAGAACATTTCCCCGATGATTTATATGGTTTTTCCTTCTGCTTCCATGATGTATTTCATGGCGATTTCCGCGCAGTCTCCGATCATCTGCATGCAGTTTTTCTTCCGTGCTTTCCCTTCGAAATCCCCGTGAGGGTCAGACAGCTCTCTGCAGATCAGCGTGCCGAATTTTTCTTCCATTTCGTGTACCATTCTGCCGGAAATATCATAAATTTCGTTCAGCTCGGCAATGCGTTCCGCCATGGATTCTTTTGCCAGAGGGTATTTTCTGCCGACTACAGCGGAAAGTGCCATAACGCCGCCGGTGATGGCGCCGCAGGTGTTTTTGGTGTGGCCCATGCCGCCGCCAAAAACTGTGGCAAGAGCAATGACTTCCGGCGGCAGGTCAGAGCCATGAATGTCCAGGAAAGACTGCATGACACATTCTGTGCAGTTCATTCCCTGACGGAAATAGTTTTTCGCTTGATCCCGGGCCTGTTCCGGCAGTGTCAGTTCCTTTGTTTCTTCCATAAAACCATTCCTCCTTACATTGTTTTCCTTTTTCTCCTGTTTTCAGTGTAGCATAAAAAATGGAGAGAAAGAAAGAGGAATTTTGCAGAATTTTCGGAAGGGGAATGAGGGTGACTGAATGGTGGAAAAATCAAGTGTAAAAAATGGTACTATATGGTCAATATGTGGTATTTTTGGGTAATGTAAAGAGAAAAAATAGATAATACGTGCAAAAATAACGTAAAAAATCACACTATTTTAGTACAAAACGAATGTTTTTATATTGAAACTTCATGGAAATCATGTATAATTTGAATATGACACTATCAACCCTTCATGGTTTTGTATGTATAGGAAAGTATGTAATCATACATCGGGCTGGCGCAATCATTTTAGACAACGAAATGGGGAAGATACGATGAGCAGGAAGGATGACTATGAACGGATTTTGGATCACATTTTAGGACTTATGGTTGTTGATCGGTATGGAAATCTCACTTATATGAATAAGCAGTGTGCAGATTATATCAAAGTGGATCAGAAGACGTCCATTGGAAAACCAGTAGGGGAGGTTTTCCCTGCCACAAAGCTTGATGAGGTTTTGCGTGGGAATAAGACCCATAACACAGAATTTTACTTTCATGAAGGCCGCATGAGTGTCAGTCTGCAGGCACAGATCATAGAGGATGGCAAGGTGGCAGGCGCCTTGGAGTATGATATCATTCAGGATCTGGAAAACCTGGACAGTCTGTTGGGAAAGTATGTCCTTTCCCTGAAAAACGAAGTGGATTTTTACAGAGAAAGAGTCAGGCAGCTGAAAAAAGGACGTTATTCCATTGAGAATCTCATCGGCAGTTCTCAGGCCATGGAAAATCTGCGCAAACAGATCGTGATGGCGGCAAATTCCAGCTCTACGGTGCTGATCACCGGGGAAACGGGCACGGGCAAAGAGTTGGTGGCACAAGCCATTCATAATCTCAGCAGCCGCTTTTCCGGCGAATTTGTGGCGGTGAACGCCTCCAGTCTGCCGGAATCGCTGGCGGAGTCGGAACTTTTCGGCTATGAGGAAGGCTCTTTTACAGGGGCAAAAAAAGGCGGCAAAAAAGGCAAGTTTGAAGTAGCTAACGGCGGTACCCTTTTCATTGATGAGATCAATCAGATGCCCATGACCCTACAGCCCAAACTGCTCCGCGCCCTTCAGGAAAAAAAGATCGACCCCGTGGGCAGCGAAGGGGAGAAATATGTGGATGTGCGCATCATCGCCGCCACCAATAAACCGCTGAAAAGTCTGGTGCAGCAGGGACTGTTCCGGGAGGACCTGTATTATCGCCTCAATGTCCTTTCCATTGAGATACCGCCCCTGCGGGAGCGCATGTCAGATCTGCCGGAATTGCTGGAAGAAAAGGTAAAGGAATTCAATAAGATCCTGGGGAAAGATGTACGTTATATCGACCCGGCTGTCATCAAAAAACTGCGGAATTACGCCTTTCCCGGCAACATTCGGGAATTGTCCAATATGGTGGAAAAAGCCATGCACTTTGCCAGCGGCGATACCCTCTATGAGGATTTTTTCGATGACCTGAATCTCCATATCAGCCCATCCAACCTGAACCATCTGGGCTCCCTGCCCCGTCCCATTGACGAAGTGAAAAATCAGGCGGAGAAAAAATTCATTGAAGAAGCCCTCATCAAATTTCAGGGCAATAAAACAAAAACAGCACAATTTCTGAAAATACCCAGAGCATTGCTTTATCAGAAAATCAAGCGGCTGGGCATCAAAACAGAGCTGTTATTTTAAACAGACACTGTCAGTTTAAAATGACAGTTTGCCAAAAAGCGTGATTTTTCGGCATAATCCAAAGAAGTTTTGGATTGTATTAAAAAAAGTGCAATTCTATAATGACACCTGTCTTTGAGAAAATCGTTGATTTATCAACGATTTTTTTTTGGCACAAAAATTGCTTTTAAATCCATACAAGAAACGGAATCTTGGTTTTGAGAAAGGGTGATATATGGATGAAAGCAAACATGATTATTTTGGGAAACAGTATCTTTGACAGTGTCAGCACAGAACCTTTTGCAGGGTTCATCGCTGTAAAGGGCAATCGGATCATTGCCGTGGAAAGGGGTGATGATTATGCGTCTTTTGCAGACAGCGACACGAAAATACTGCGGTATGACGACAAAACGATCATGGCTGGCTTTCATGACAGTCACGCTCATTTCATCATGGCTGGCCTGTTCAACACCTATGTGAACATGCGTCCCGCCCGTTCGGAGGAAGAAGCGGCAAAAATGGTGTGGGACAGCCATCCTGCCGATGACGGCAAATGGGTCATTGGATTCGGCTGGTATCACGTTTTCTGGGAAAAAGCAGAATTTCCCACAAAAGCCACATTAGACCGCTATTATCCCAATACGCCGGTGTGCCTCATCAATGCGGAAGCCCATGGGGCATGGGTCAATTCAAAGGCAATGGAGATTGCCGGCATCAACAGGGATACGCCGGAACCCTTTGGCGGAGAGATTTTCCGGGATGCAAAGGGGGAGCCCACGGGATTTCTGGGAGAAGCGGCGGCAGGCCTTGTGACGAAATACGCCTTTGATTTTACGGCGGAAGAAGAAAAGAACATCATCCGGTCTTACATGAAAGGGGCAAAACGCTACGGCATCACTTCCGTCAATGATGTGCAGCCTTATTTCCATGGGAATATGGGAAATCTGGATGTATACCGCGCCATGGATCAGTCGGGAGAACTGACGGTGCGGGTGAATGTGGCGCCGGACTTGCTGGGGGATCTGGATCAGGTGGAACAATGGAGAGAGGAATACCGCTCAGACAAAATACGAGTATCTATGCTGAAGCAGTTTTTGGACGGCGTCTGCACCACCCATACGGCGCTGGTCATTGACGATTATACAGATATGCCGGGAAACAGGGGCATTTCTCCCAGCGATCTGGAAGCCATCCGCAAAGCGGTGCCGGAGGGGCACAGACGGGGCTTTTCCATCAAACTTCATTCCTGCGGCGATCTTTCTGCCCGCATGGCGCTGGATTTCTATGAGGAAGCCATCAAAATGTACGGGAAAAATCAGTGCAGACATGCCATTGAGCACATTGAGATGTTAGACCCCGCGGATTTACCCAGATTTGGAGAACTGGGCATCATCCCTTCCGTACAGCCCCAGCATATGGCGCTGACAGAAACTTTCGCGGAAAATCCTTATCCTGTGGTTTTGGGAGAAGAACGGGCATATAGAGGATTTCCCTATAAGAGTCTGTATGATACCGCAGGGCTGCTGGCGTTAGGCAGTGACTGCCCGGTGGTGGATGATAATCCATTTTTGGAAATTTACAGAGGGGTCACCAGAATCCATGACGACGGCGAACCCCAAGGCGGCTGGAATCCGGCGGAAAAGATTTCCCTTTATGAAGCCCTGCGCAGCTATACATACGGTTCTGCTTATGGGGCAGGCAGAGAAGATGAGCTGGGCACATTGGAAGCAGGAAAATTTGCGGATATCATCGTCATTGACAGAGATCTGTTTGCGGTGGATGAATCGGAACTCATCGACGCAAAAGTGGAAGTGACCATCATGGACGGCAACATCATTTACGAAAAATCTGCTGCCTGCTGAAGGGAAAAAAGACAAAATGAGAAAGAAGAAAGGAGCGTATAAGTGCCTATGGAAGAAAGAACCGGTACAAATCAAAACACAAGCGAACTGAAACGAATTCTGCCTTTGAGCTCACTGGTATTTTACGGCTTGGCTTTTATGATTCCCTTGACATTCTGCACCACCTATGGTCTGGTAACGAATATGACACACGGTATGGTTTCCCTGACTTATGTCATCAGCACCATCTGTATGAGTTTTACGGCATTCAGCTATGTGCGCATGACAAAAGCTTATCCTGTGGCAGGGTCGGTCTATACCTTTGTGCATAAATCCATCAATCCTTATCTGGGATTTTTGGCAGGCTGGCTGGTACTGATCGGATATATGTTCCTGCCTATGCTGAATTATATTGCGGCAGCTATCTTTCTCAATGCTGCCGTTCCCCAGATTCCCATCTGGTGTTGGATCATTGCGTTTATCATCATTGTAACGGTGGTAAACCACTTTGGTATCAAAGTAACGGATATTTTCAATAAGACCATCGTTTGGCTGCAAATCATCTTTCTGGCTGCCCTTATCATTCTGGTCATCAAGTTCGTGCTGGGCGGCGGCGGTGTCGGTACATTCCTGGATGCGGAATCCTTCATCAACATGACAGAACTGAAAAAGGAAGGCATGGGCTTTACAGTGCTCCTCAGCGGCGCGTCTTTGCTGGCTCTGTCTTTCCTGGGATTTGATGCCATTTCTACATTGAGCGAAGAAGCCATCAATCCGGAAAAGAACGTAGGGAAAGCTATCCTCATCACTTGTATTGGCGCTGGTGCGTTTTTCGCGGTCATTACATATATGCTGCAGGTGGCATGGCCGACAGCGTGGTTAGAAATTGTGGACGTGGACGGCGGCGCTTATGAAGTCATCAATAAGGTTGCCGGTTCTGTCATGGCGTATCTGTTTACCATTGCTTTTTCTGTAGGCGCTGTGGCTTCTGCCATTTCTTCCGTGGCTTCCGCTTCCCGTGTATTGTATGGCATGGGTCGTGACCAGATCCTGCCCAAACGGATTTTTGGGTATCTCCATCCTAAACGGAATACACCGACTTACAGCATCCTCATCATGGCGACCATCAGCCTTTTGGCGCTGGTGATCCCTCTGGCAACAGCAACTTCTTTGCTGAATTTCGGGGCGCTGCTGAGTTTTACACTGGTAAATATGTCTGTGATCGGTCATTATTTTGTCAAAGGCGGACATAGAAAAGGCTTTGACATTTTCCGTTATCTCATCGCGCCCATCATCGGAGCCATCTTCACATTCATGATCTGGATCAATCTGGACAAAAACTCCATGATTCTGGGCTTTATATGGTTTGCCGTTGGCGTGATCTATCTGGCTTTTGCCACAAAGTTCTTCAAAAAGCTTCCGGCGGAAATGAAATTGGAATGATCTGTAAAACAAAGGCGCTTCGGGTACAGAAAAGAAACTGCCAATCCCCTTTTCTGTCCATGGAAAGACTGAAAGCATATTGCTTTCAGTCTTTTTTTCGTTGAAAGAAAAAAAGGCGAGTTTGGAAAATTTGTGGTATCATAGAGAAATGAAAAACGAAAACGACTGTTTTTTACATATCAAGGAGGGTTTATCCATGAATCAAACATTAGTCATCGGCTCCGCCGTGGTGGACGTCATTGTCCGGGTGGAACATCTGCCCAAATGCGGCGAGGATGTCCACGTCAGCAGACAGAGCCGCTCTCTGGGGGGCTGCGCTTATCTGGTCAGCGACATTCTGCGGCATTTTGGCGCGCCTTACAGCCTTTGCACGGCAGTAGGCGGCGGCATGTACGGGGATTTCGTCTATGAACAGCTGAAAAAACGAGGCGTGCCCATTTATGTGCGGAAACCGGAGGAAGAAAACGGCTGCTGCTATTGTCTGGTAGAGGATGAAGGGGACGGCGAACGTAGCTTCATCGTGGACCATGGCATTGAATATACCTTCCATGAAAGCTATCTGGAAAACATCGACACAGATTCCATTGACAGCGTTTATATCTGCGGTTTGGAAATCGAGGAATACACCGGCTGGGAAATCATCAACTATCTGGAAAAGCACCCGGAATATACAGTATACTTCGCTCCCGGCCCTCGTATCATGCGGATTCCCACAGACCGTGTGGAAAAACTCCTGTCCCTTGGGGTTATCTTGCACCTGAATGAAGGGGAAAGCATGGCATTTACGGGGAAAGACACGGTGGAAGAAGCGGCAAAAGAAATCTTCCGCAGAACAGGAAGTCCTGTGGTCATCACATTAGGGGAAAAAGGCTCTCTGGCTTATGACGGCAAGGAGATTTTCTTCGCTCCTCCTGTGAAAACTTCCGTGGTGGATACCATCGGCGCAGGGGATTCCCATGCAGGTGCGGTGATTTCCGCCCGTCGGTTCGGCTTGTCCTGGCAGGAAGCCATTACAGCGGCAAATTATGTATCTGCGGCAGTGGTGGCAAAGGAAGGCGGTCAGCTGGAAGATGGGGATTTTGCAAAAGTGCTGGAAAGCCTGCCCGGTGACCTGCGGGAAAAAATCGGAAAATAAAAAACAACCCTCCTGTTCCTTTGGGGAATGGGAGGGTTTTGTGTTTAGCAGTCTTTTTCGAAAATCAGGTCGATGTCTTTCAGTTTGCCATAATCATTCATGTTGGTGGGGATGAAACCCACATAACGCCAGCCTTTTGCGGCGTAATTGTCAATGATTTCCCGATGTTCCTCAGAAGCCGCACCGAACAATTTTCCAATGTGGACAGATACGTATTCATATTTTTTCATGGCAAATCTCCTTTCGGTCTACTGTTTTCCGATTTCCTGATGGCAGGCGGCAGCGTACTCCCGGCATAGATGGCAGAAGGCCAGAAAGCTGTCCCCTTGGAATTTATTCTTATGCCACACCAACCGCAAGGTACGGTTCAGTTCACAGTCTGTCAGGGGGATTTCAAAGAGCCTGCCTGCGGCAAGGGCGTCGGCAGCCAAAAGGCGGCTGATGATGGTGACGCCTAAACCGGATTCTGCCGCTTGCAGCAGCGTCTGGGTATTGCTGCACTCCCAGCGAATGTCGCAGGAAATGCCTTTTTCCGCCAAAATGCGGTCTGTCATTTCCCGTGTGCCGCTGCCTTTTTCCCGCATGAGGAGGGGATAGGTTTGGCAGAGTTCAGCGAGGGTCATGGGCGGCGCATCATGGGCGCAAACAGCAGTCAGACTATCCGCCATGACAGGCAGTACCACCAAATCGGGATGGTGGACTTCCCCTTCTACAAAACCGATGTCCAATGCCCCTTCCGCTAGTCTTTGAACGATGGTGCGGGTGTTTTCCACCTGTACGGAAGTGGGGATATGTTTTTGTTCCTCCAATTGCCGCAGAATCTCCGGCAGGACACAGGTGCCCACCGTGAGGGTAGCGCCAATGCGGAGAATGGCGTGGTCACTGCTGTGACGGAGGGTGTATTCCATTTCGTGAAACAGGGAAAGGAGTTCTCTGGCGTAAATGGTGAGCTGTCTGCCTTCGGGGGTGATGAAAAGCCGCTGGTTCAGCCGTTCAAAAAGCAGTACGTCATATTCCTCTTCCATTTCTCGTATGGCGCCGCTGACGGTGGGCTGGGAGATGTACAGCTGTTCGGCGGCTTTGCGCATACTGCCTGTTTCGGCTACGGCAAGAAAAATTTCCAGATGTCGCAGTGTCATGTGGATTCCTCTTTTCATTTTTTGCGTGATGATAGGTTTTTCCCTATGAGTTTCTTTTTATTTTTCTAGTATACAACACATAGGCTCGATGGTACAATAGGGATAACTATGCAGTTGTCTGCAAAAAGAGGGATTATGTGCAGAAGAAAGAAGGAGAATGTTTATGGCAAAATTAAGTCAGGATGATATCAAGAACGTAAAAGGACAGGGTTTTTTGATTAACAGAGGTACAGAGATGTTTTCTGGCCGTGTACTGCCCGGCAACGGCGTATTCACCGCAAAAGAAATGATGAAAATTGCGGAATGTGCGGAAAAATTCGGCAACGGCAAAATCACCATGACCAGCCGTCTGGCAGTGGAACTGCCTGGCATCCATTTCGATGACATCGAACCTGCAAAAGCTTTTCTGGCGGAAGAAGGTCTGCTGTTCGGCGGCACAGGGGCAAAAATCCGTCCTGTGGCGGCATGCAAAGGCACCACTTGTGTATACGGCAACTTCGACACACAGGGACTGGCACAGGAAATCCATGACAAATATTATATTGGCTGGAGAGAAGTGAAACTGCCTCATAAATTTAAAATCGCAGTAGGCGGCTGCCCTAACAGCTGCATGAAACCCAGCCTCAACGACTTCGGTGTGGAAGGTCACCGGGTTCCTCAGTACGACGTGGAAAAATGCAGAGGCTGCAAGAAATGTATGGTAGAAGTGAACTGCCCTATGAAAGCGGCAAAAGTCGTTGATGGCAAAATGCACATCGACCCCAATCTGTGCTCTGCCTGCGGCGTATGCAGCACAGGGAAATGTCCTTTCGGCGCAGTGGCAAAACATGATAAAGAAGTTTACAAAATCTTCGTTGGCGGCACATGGGGCAAAAAGACTCGCATGGGTACCGCGCTGAGCCGTTTTGTGGAAAAAGAAGAAATCTTCCCTCTGCTGGAAAAAACTATGCTGTGGTTCAAGGAAAACGCTTACCAGAAAGAACGTCTGGGGGCAGCTATGGACCGTATCGGCGTGGATAAAATGGAAGCAGCACTGTTCAGCGACGACCTGCTGAACCGTAAGGAAGAAATTCTGGCAGCGCCTGTAAAGGAGAGAGCATAACATGAAATTCACACTTCGCAGAATATTGGCGGCAGCCCTTTCCCTGACACTGTTGGGGGGCACATTGGCAGGCTGCGGCAATGATGATACCACCATGGAATCCGAAGCGGCGGAAACAGCCACTCAGGGCGTTACATTCACTGACGCTCTGGGTACAGAAGTGCAGATTGAAAGCTGGGATACGGTAGTTTCCCTCTATGGCTCCTTTGCGGAAACATGGACACTGGCTGGCGGCAAACTGGTTGGGGTCACAGAAGATGCCATTGAGGAACGGAACATGGAACTGGGGGACGATGTTGCCATGATCGGCAGCGTAAAAAGTCCATCTCTGGAATCCATTCTGGCGGTAAACCCTGATTTTGTAATTCTGTCTGCGGACATTGCCACACAGGTGGACATGCAGCAGGCTTTGACAGAAGCAGGCATCCCTCATGCTTATTTCCGCGTGGATACTTTTGAGGATTATCTGTCCATGCTGGAACTGTTCTGCCAGATGACAGGCCGCAGTGACCTGTACGAACAGAACGGCGCTTTGGTGGAACAGAAAATCACAAAAATCAAAGAACTGACAGCAAGGGAAGAAGGCCCCACAGGTCTTTTGATCCGTGCCTTCTCCACAGGAGCAAAGGCCAAAGGCGCTGACAACCAGACAGGCTATATCATGGAAGATCTGGGCGTGGATAATATCGTCGCTCGCCACGAATCCCTGCTGGAAGATCTGAGCATTGAGGAAATCATCACAGAAGATCCTGATTTTATATTCATCACCACCATGGGTGCGGAAGATGCTGCCCTTGCGGCACTGGAAAGCGGCATCATGTCCAACCCCGCATGGGAAGGCCTGACAGCGGTACAGCAGGACAGATGCTATGTACTGCCCAAAGACCTGTTCCACTATAAACCAAACGCGCGCTGGGCAGAAAGTTATGCTTATATGGCAAAACTGCTCTATCCAGATTTAGCAGAGGACATTGATGCGATCATGGCATAAGGGAGCTTTTCTCCTGATAGTATTGCTGTGTTGTCTGGCTGGGGCAGTTTGCCTCAGCCTTTTTACCGGTTCCAGCAGTCTG
>CATZIM010000008.1 GCA_958420075.1 uncultured Clostridia bacterium
TCATATATCTTTGTCAGCATAGTTGTGTTCCTTTCTCTTTTTCAAACTGCATTTATTATAAAACAATCTGCCCCAGGCATACAAGGCGGAAATCAGACGGTTTTTCTATGGTATTTCTCATTTGCTTTGAGCAAAATGCAGATTTTTGGGAGGAAACCATTACCTTGTCCGTCTTGTTTTTTTCTATGGAAATTCCATTTTTATTTTTCAAAATGTAATATATGCTTGACATTTAGAAAGATATAGTATATAAATAAAGTAAGAGATGAAAATGAAGATACAGGAAGGGGGAACATCCTTGAAAAATTTGAAGCTGAAAGCCGCCCGGGCGGCGAAAGACCTTTCCCAAGAGCAATTGGCACAACTGGTAGGCGTCACCCGGCAGACCATCGGCATGATTGAGGCTGGGAAGTATAACCCCACCCTGAACCTGTGCATTGCCATCTGCAAGGCGCTGGGAAAAACACTGGATGAATTATTCTGGAACGAGGAGGAATGAGATATGATCAGAGACGAACGTATTGAACAGGCAAGGAATCAAATCTGGGCGGAAATGATGCAGATTCTGTATTTTATTGCGGTATTGTCCTTTGTGGTGAAAATTCTGTTCCTGCACCAAAGTTTGCAGGACTGCACCTTGGAATATGTGGTTTTGATTCTGACACCCATTTATCAGATGATTCGTGCCAGACAGCTGGGCGTTGTACTGAATGTGGTGGCAAAGCCCAATCCCAAACGGCTGGTGGCTTCTCTGGTCGGCGGCATGGTTGCCGTTGGCATCTGCTTTGCCATGCAGACAGATGCAAAACAGCCTGCGGAAATCTTCACCATGCTGGGCACCTTCGTGGTGGTATTTCTGGTGGTGCAGTTCGGCATGTACCGTATGGGCAAACGCAGACAGGAAAAGCTGGAAAAAGAATATGATGATGAGGACTGATCCTCTTTGGAGAGAACGCGGAAGGATTTATCCGCGTTCTTTTTATGATTTGTGACTATTTATTTCTTTTTTCAAGAACAAATATCACTAATTATGATGTTTTTATTTTGTTGACTTCCACGATTCTGCTTTTTTCTGCCTGAAATTCCTTTCTTTTCCCCTTCTGCCATGCTATCCTCAACACAAAAGGAGGAGTATGACATGAAACACACAAAACGCTTGCTTGCGCTCTTGACCGTCTTTACCCTGCTGTTTTCTTCCGTAGCTTATGCCCATTCCGGCAGAACCGACAGCGCCGGAGGACATCGGGACAATCGGAACGTCAGCGGTCTGGGCTACTACCATTACCATTGCGGCGGCAATCCGCCCCATCTGCATACAGGTGGTGTCTGCCCTTACAGCACTTCCGCTTATTCCGCGAAAACACAAACGACCAAAACACAGACAGCAAAATCCACACAGACAGCCAAACCGGCACAGACAGCCACCCCCACGGCAAAAGAAGTGCCCACCAAAGTGGTTGTCAATGGTTCCGCCATCACTGGTCCTGTACTCTGGTACAAAAACAATTACTTTGTGCCTGTTAACCAGCTTGCCGGCAAACTTTCCGCAGTGGTTGGCCCTGTCAATGACAAACTGGAACTGCCTGTAACACAGCAGAAACAGCAGCCCATGGTACAGACTGTACCGGACAGCAAAAGCTCCTATATGGATGCCTATGTGATTTTCGTTCCCTATGGCGTCAACGACAGCCATTATCACAAAATGGATTGTTACACCGTCAAACAGAACGGTCTTTCCAGCTACCTTGCCATGGATGAAGGCTTTCTTGAAATCGGAGATTGGGATTTCCTTTCTCCCTGCCCCATCTGCATAGACTAAAGGAAAAACTCCCGAAATTAGGGGCTTCTTCATAAGAAAACAAAAAAAGCCGAGATTTTATCTGATATGTTTTCTTCTGAAGACAGCCGTCGCAATTCCCCTTAAGAAATCCATAAAACAGAAAAACAATGTTTTCTTAAGGGGAATTTGCTTTTCGGGGGCTTTTGTCTTGTTTTTCCGCCTGCTTCTCCCTAAAATGAAAAGAAAACACACAAGGAGGCAGTATGGAACCGAAAATCAAACAATCCATCCCCATTGGGGCAAACATCCGCCGCATCCGTCTGGAAAAAGGCATGGGACAGACAGAGCTTGTCCGGCAGATACAGCTTCTGGGCGTGCCCCTGACCAGAGAATCCCTGGTGAAGATCGAACGGGGCATTCAGCACATCTCCGCTGTCCAGCTTCGTGCCATCCGGGATGTGCTCCAGACCACCTATGACGCCCTCCTTGCGGAAAAATCATGAAAAAGTGCAAATTTTCCAAAAAAAATCCTTGCCTTTTTCTTTTTGGTATGCTATGCTGTTTTGGTATGGGCGCATACGTCCATCTAGAAGTAAATCCTTGCTCTTTCTTCGGGAAAGGGCCATTAGTCCAAAAGGAGGTGTAACCTAACATGAACAAATACGAATTGGCGTTGGTATTGAGTCCCGCACTTGACGATGAAGGCAGAGCGGCTGAAGTTGCCAAAGTACAGGCTGTCCTGGAAAGATTCGGCGCAAAAATCGAAAAAGTTGATGATTGGGGCAAAAGAAAACTCGCTTACGAAATCCAGAAAGTAAACGAAGGTTTCTACAGCTTCACAACTTTCGAAGCACCCGCTTCTGCACCTGCAGAAATCGAAGCTCGTATGCGTATTATGGAAAACGTTCTGCGTTATCTCATCATCCGCAAAGAAGCGTAAGAAAAAGGAGGGTTTTCTATGAACAAAGTGATTTTGATGGGCAGACTGACAAAGGACCCCGAAGTGCGTTATGCACAGGGCAGTGAACCCCTTGCAGTAGCCAGATACACTTTGGCAGTAAACCGCCGTTTCAAACGACAAGGCGAGCAGGACGCTGACTTTATCGGATGCGTTGCATTCGGCAAAGCTGGCGAGTTTGCAGAAAAATATTTCAAAAAAGGTCAAATGGTCGGCGTTGTCGGCAGATTACAGGTTCGTTCCTGGGACGACAACGAAGGGAAAAGACACTGGACAACAGAAGTTGTGGTAGAAGAACAGCACTTTGCAGAAAGCAGAGCGTCCTTCGAAAGCAACAGCAGCCGCGGTGATTTTGCCCCTGCTGCTCCCGCACCCGCTGCTCCCAAGCAGACAAGCGGTGGTGCAGACGGTTTCTACCCCATCGACGAAAGCATCGAAGACGACGATTTGCCCTTCTAATTCATCGAAAAGGAGGCTCGGAACATGATTCAGAAAAAACGTGGTCGCAGAAAAAAACGCGTATGCCAGTGCTGTGCAGATAAAGTGACAACAATCGATTACAAAGATGTAAGCAAACTGAGAAGATACGTTTCCGAAAGAGGTAAAATCCTTCCCAGAAGAATCACAGGCAACTGCGCAAAACATCAGAGAGCGCTGACAACAGCAATCAAGAGAGCAAGACACGTATCCCTGATGCCCTACACACAGGACTAAGATACCGCTCGATTTTTTACAAACACAACACGGATTTCCCGTATGGGATGTCCGTGTTTTTTTCTGCTCATTTTTCCTTCCCCTGCCCTGTCCTTTTGGACAAAAACAGGAATAAAACCCAGTTTTTTCGCCTATATTATCTACAAAGGTCGTACATCCGGCGAAAGGAGGGGTTTTGATGCACAAAAGAAAAAAAGCCACCGAGGGTGAAGCCATACTTTCTGCCATTTACGCCATACAGTTAGAGCTGCGGCGGGCACAGGCAGGCTTTCAGGACGAAACGGATGAAGCCCTCATTGACAGCTACATTTACGAGATCATCTCTCTGCATAAAAAATACGAATATTACCTGCGGCGGGCAAAAGAATTGGGGCTGGCTGCCGCAGGATGTGCGAAAATCAGCTGATACAAATAAAGGGGGAAGAAATATGGGTTCTACGACCATTTTATCTGCCATGGTCATCACCTGTCTGGTGATTGTGGTGCTGGTGGCGCTGGCAAAACCTCTGCAAGGGCTTTTTCGCTTTTTGCTTTCAGGGATTTTGGGCTCTGCCCTGCTCTTTCTTCTGGGCAGATTGGGCTTTGCCGTAGGCGTCAATGCCGTTACCTTTGTAGTAACAGGACTGCTGGGGATACCGGGGGTGGCAGGCCTTGTGGTGCTGAGCCATTTTCTTTGAAAAAATGTAGGTTTTTGTAAACTCCTGTCGATAAGAAATGGCAGAAAAATCATTGGGGCAAATTGACAGCACAACATGATTTGTGATATGATATCCACAGATAAGATCGGTATCGGAAACGCCGGTTTTATCAGAAACAAAGTCTTCTTTTATGATAAGAATACCCCCATTTTTCTTATCACTTGCCGAAAAGAACCATCGGGTCCCCCAATCCGATGGCTTTTTTCATTTTCCCCATTTTTTCTAGAAAGGAGTCTTTCTATGACACCTGAACAACTGGCAACGGATCTGAAAAGCCTGCTTTTGCAGAAGGATTTCCGTCTCGTACAGCAGCCAGAGGACACCCCTGTGTTTGATCTTTACATACGCATTGAAAACCCCGTCTGCTGTGCGCTGGCAGTACAGCCCCATGACAATGCCGAACACCGGGAAGAGGTGGCTGCCTTTGCGGAAGGACTGCAAAAACAGCTTCCGCAGATCCAATGTACGCAGCTCATCTGTCTGTATCTGACCATCGGCGCGGAGCCTTTAGAAGAAGTACATCCTTTGGCGGACACAGACCGCATGGGCAATCTGCACCACATCGCGTGGCATTACGCCACAGACACCCAAACTTTGCAGGCAGCCGACGGCAGTCCGGACAAGCTCATGGGCATTGAAAAACTGCTGCGGATGGCAGCCACCGGCGAAGAACTGCCCAAAGACACCCTTCGGGAAGATACTGCCGGAAAACGTCCAGTGGTGACTTTCACCATTTTTGCCATCTGTGCCGCCCTGCTGATCTACGGCATGTTGACAGGGCAGAACGAATTTCTCTGGGAGCGTTTCAGCGTCAGTCGGGAAGCTGTATTGGGACAGGGGCAGTATTACCGCCTCATCACCGCCATGTTCTTCCATGGCAGCATCATGCACCTTGCCGCCAACAGCATTTACCTCTTTTACTTCGGCAGTCGGGCGGAACTGCTGCTGGGCAAAGTCCGTTATGTGATGCTGTATCTCATTTCCGGCATCTGCGGCGGACTATGCAGCGTTTTTCTGGGGCATTATGCCTCCATCGGCGCATCCGGCTCTATATTCGGGCTTTTGGGTGCCATGCTCATCCTCACCCGGGAAAAAGGTTCCCGTTATACGGGCATGAACTACGCCACCATGATCCTGCTTGCATTCACAGCCCTTGCCATGGGCTTTCTGGATGTGGGTGTGGACAACTGGGCACATCTGGGAGGATTCCTCTCCGGCGCTCTGGTGTTCTTCCTCATGTTCCGTGCAAAGGAATGAGGTTTGCGGACGGTTGTTCCCTCTTGACAAGGTGGGAGCTGCCGTCTTTTTTTATACAAAACCGACCACTTTTCCCCACAGGTTTTCCACGGATTTTTTTGGGGATAACTTGCCATTTATACACAGAATAGGATACAATAAGTGGGAAAAGGTGAAAATGTAACAAAAACCACACCAAATTTTCAATATATTCCACCAAATAAATTTGAAAAAACAAGATATAGTCCACAGGCAACCCATGTTATCCACACTTTTTCTGTGGATAACCCAAAAACCATGTGGATAACCGGAAAGGAAGGATCGAAAAATGGACCATTTGACACAATTATGTGCCAGATTGCAGGAAGCAGCATCCGCTTCCCCCTACGCAGAAAAAAAACTGGTGTTCGGTGACGGCTGCCAGAATCCCAGACTGATGATGATCGGCGAAGCCCCCGGCGGCGATGAAGAAAAGCAGGGTCGCCCCTTTGTGGGAAAAGCAGGGAAAAACCTGTCTGCTTTTCTGGAAACCATCGGCTTGAAACGGGAAGAAATCTACATCTCCAACGTGGTAAAACTGCGCCCCACCAAGGAAAGCCCCAAAACGGGAAAAGCGGTAAATCGTCCCCCTTCCAAGGATGAAATCGCCTTTTTCCTTCCTTTTTTACAGGAAGAAATCAAAGTGGTGAATCCCCAGTGGATTGTGACTTTAGGCAATGTGCCCTTGAAAGCGGTCACAGGGGATGCCAAAGCCGTCATTGGTGACTGGCATGGCAAACCTTTCACACTGGCAGATGGCAAAATTCTGTTCCCTCTCTACCATCCCGCAGCCATCATTTACAATCGGGCATTGTCCGAAACCTATCAGGAGGACCTGATGACATTGAAAGGATTGCTGGAAAAATAAGCACACAAAAAGGAGCCCGAAAAGCAAATTCTCCTTAAACATCGATTTTCCGTTTCCACGATTTCTTAAGGGGAATTGCGACGGCTATCTTCAGAAGAAAACATACAAAATAAAATCTTAAAAAATAAGCAAGCTGGAATCCCCTATATCATAAGGATTTCAGCTTGCTTTGTTTTCTTATAAAGATGCTCCTAAGGCTCCTTTTTTTATTCTGCCAGTTTTTTCAGCAGTTTGGCGTATGTTTCCACGCCCAATGCCAAGATTTCCTCGTCAAACTGGAACTGTGCGCTATGAAGAGAATGGGTATAGCCCTTTTCCGCGTTGCCGCTGCCCAGGAAAAAGAACATTCCCGGTACTTTCTGGAGATACAGGGAGAAATCCTCCGCCAGCATGTAAGGGGGTGTTTCCTCGTAAGCATCCCCTGCCACTTCCTGCAGAAGCTCTACCAGTTTCGGGTCATTATCCACCACACGATACATATGACGGAACACGGCTTCTCCTTTGCAGCCATAACCCGCCGCAATGCCGGAAGCTACTTCCTGCACACGTTTTGTCATGGTTTCATAGGCTTCATCGCTGAACGCACGCATGGTGCCTTCCAGCTTCACTTCCTTAGCGATGATGTTGCAGGCTTCACCGCCATGGATGGCACCGAATGTCAATACGCCGCTGTCCAGAGGGGATACGTTTCTGGACAGGATGGTGTGGAGCCCTGTAATGACTGCCCCTGCCGCCAGTACCGCATCATGGCCCAACTGGGGCTGTGCGCCGTGGGCACTTTCCCCGTAAATATGCACATCCACTTCCCCGTTTCTTGCCATCATGGCGCCTTTGCGGCAAGCCACTTTCCCCTGAGGAACCTGCGGGAAGATATGACAGCCGATGATACAGCGAACGGGATGTTTTTCAAAGAGTCCTGCATCCACCAGAAGCTGTGCACCGCCGGGGCCTTCTTCCGCTGGCTGGAAGATGAGCACCACGTCGTTTTCCAGTTCATCTTTGTGTTCCTGCAAGTATTTGGCAAAGCCCAGCAGCACCGTCACATGGCCGTCATGACCGCAGGCATGCATACAGCCCACATGCTCCGAAGTGAAGTCACAGCCTGTCTGTTCTGTCACGGGCAGAGCATCCATATCCGCACGGAATGCCACCGCTTCTTTCTTGCCTTTGCCCCGAATCACTGCCACCACGCCTGTTTCCAGCCATGTTTCCAGCTCTGTAATGCCGAAGCTCGTAAGTTTTTCCCGAATATAGGCGGAGGTTTTGTATTCCTTCAGCCCCAGTTCGGGGATTTTATGCAAATCGCGGCGAATCTGCCGCAGTTCTTCTACCATGTTTTGAAAATACGCTTCCATTGGCTTTCCTCCTTTGTTCTGATTGTTCTCATTGTATCACAGACATCTTTCTTTGGAAAGGATACAAATTCTGTGGAAAATCTCCCCATTTTCGTATATAATAAAAGGCAAATACAAAAATCAAAAGATAAAGGAGAGATTTACCCATGGATTATGATATGACCAATCCCTATGAAATTGCGAAATACATCAAGGAAGCCAAAAAGGCAACCCCTGTCAAAGTATATGTAAAAGGCGACCTGAGCGGCGCATCCGCAGAAGGCGTGAAAGTATTCGGTCAGGGGGATTTCTGGATCCTCATGGGCGACCACGCTGCCGTACAGGCTCTGCTGGACAGCAAAAAAGACGCTATCGTTGACTGCGCGATGGAATACGACAGAAGAAACTCCGCTGTTCCCATGCTGGACATCACTGGCGTAGAAGCACGCATCGAACCCGGCGCATTCATCCGTGACCGGGTAAGCATCGGCAAAAACGCTGTTGTCATGATGGGCGCTGTCATCAACATCGGCGCGGAAATCGGTGAAGGCTCCATGGTTGACATGAACGCTGTTCTGGGCGCAAGAGCAACTGTAGGCAAAAACGTACACGTTGGCGCAGGCGCAGTGCTGGCAGGCGTTCTGGAACCCCCCAGCGCAACCCCCGTTATCGTTGAAGACGGCGTTATGATCGGCGCAAACGCAGTGGTACTGGAAGGCGTACGCATCGGCGCAAACGCTGTTGTTGCAGCAGGCGCAGTGGTAACAGAAGACGTACCCGCAGGCGCTGTTGTAGCTGGTTCTCCTGCCAAAGTCATCAAAATGAAAGACGAAAAGACAGAAGGCAAAACACAGCTCATGGAAGACCTGAGAAAATAAGACTTTCTGGAAAGCAAAACATCCCCTCTAAAAAAAGAGGGGATGTTTTTTTGTTGGACGGAAAAACGGCGGCAGTTGCCTGCCGCCGAAATGGTGTATCATGTGATTTCAAATATTACCAAAGATCCCAGAAGGAGTATGGTACTGGTGTATTGGGCATCGTGCCAGGTTTCATGGCATTCAGGAACGCATTAAGAGCCATTTGCAGATCACGGTATGCGTCATTGACTGTATTCTGAGAAGTAAGCGTGGACTGCTGCAAAACACCATTTGCTGTATTTACAGCCTTTTGTAAATCATCTTTCTGCTGCTGTGTTGCCACCCAGTTTTTTGTAGGAGGAACATCTATGCCATCCTGTGTGGAGACTACTGTTTTATCCAGCAAAGCCTTTGCTTCTGTTACTTTCTTCTGCAGTTCTGTTGTATCTGCCTGCTGTACGGTTACCACACAGCTGCCGGAAACGCCGCTGCCGTCCTGAGCTGTAGCTGTAATGGTGGCTGTGCCTGCTTTAAGAGTTGTAACTGTGCCATCGGATGCTACTGTAGCAATGTCTTTGTTCAGGCTATCCCATGTCACATTTGGATTGGTTGCATTTGTGGGTTCTACTTTGGCTGTCAGTTTTGCAGTATCCCCCACATAAAGGGACGCTGTGCCAGTTACTGAAATATGAGATACCAGTACATTTTGCGGTTTCACTGTCACTGCACATGTCGCCTGATAATTGCCGTCTGCTGTTTTCACAGTGATAGCAGCTGTGCCTTCTTTCACTGCTGTTACAGTGCCATCCTGTCCCACGGTCGCAACTTCATTGTTGCTGCTTTCCCATGTCACATTCTGGTTGGTTGCATCACTGGGTTCTATCGTTGCTGTCAGTTTTTCACTGCCATTCACTTCCAGTGTCATTGCAGATTTATTCAATGTCACATTGGTCACTGGTTTTGTGGGCGCATTGACAGTCACTTCACATGCAGCAGTCTTACTGCCGTCTGCTGTTGTGACTGTGATGGTAGCTTTGCCTGCTTTCACTGCTGTTACAGTGCCATCTGCAACTGTCGCAACTTGTTCGTTATTGCTGCTCCATGTTACGGTCTGGTTGGTTGCATTTGCAGGTTCTACCGTTGCTGTCAGTTTTTCACTGCCACCTTCTGCCAGTGTCAATTCTGTCTTAGTCAATGTTACGCCTGTTACCGGCACTGTCTGCGGTGCGTTTACGGTCACTTTACATTCCGCTGTTTTGCCGCCATCCGCTGTTGCAGTGATGGTAGCTGTACCTGCCGCCTTTGCGGTCACATTGCCGTTGTTGTCTACCTCTGCAATTTCTGGCTTATCGCTTTTCCATGTCACTGTCTTTGTGGTAGCGTCATCAGGTTTTACTGTTTCATTGAGTTTTACTTTATCATTAACATTCAATGTCAATGCGGTTTGATCCAATGTCACACTGGTTACACCGATCTTCACGCCCTGTTCTACGGTTACCTTGCCGGATTTTTCATCAATGCGGCCATTGCCCTTGACAGTGATGGAATTGTCTGCCTGCAATTTGCCAATGGTACCACTCAGATCGATTCTGCCATATCCTTTATCACTCACATAGAGTTCTTTTACAACTGTACCTGCTGGAATCTTCACATCCGCATCAGCTGCAACGATTTCCACCCGGTCTGCCTGCAGATCGTCCAGTGTGGTCAGTTTATCAGTATCCACAACGATCTGTTTCAGATACGTAGCATTGCCGCTTTCCAGACCGATTACATCTGCGCCGTTTTTACGGATATATAAAGTGCCTTTCAGCGCCTGTGCGGTCTTGTTATCCAGTTTCAGACCAACAGGATTATCGCCATATGTTTTTTCTGTGTAAATATTGCCGCTGATCTTACAATCTTCAAAGTATACGGAGTTTTCACCGCCGCCTCTGATATAAACATTGCCGTAAATGGTCATGCCGTCAAATCTGACCTCACCATCTTTTACATCGCTGTCAACATAGAGATTTTCCCGTACGGTCATATTTTTCACGGTCACACCGCTTTTTGTGACAGTTGCGTTCCGGTAAGTGCCGCCGCTGCGGTCACTGCTGATGGTGATATTCCGGCGGGAACTGCTGGAGCTGGACCAATCATCATCGTCGTCCGTATAATCCGGTTTGCTTGCATTGTCCTTTGTTTTCACCGTATCGGGACGGATGCTGCTGGTAACGCCGCTGACATAAACGGTCATAGTATCGATGTCGCCGCTGCCTTTGATGGTCACTTTATCCGTTACGGTCATATCTTCCACTTTCCCCTTGGAAAAGTCGATGGTAGCCTTATCAGCGTTTTTGGTGATTTCCATATTTTTGATTCTGGCATCAGAACCCAGTTTCAGGTCTGTTTCTGCATCCAGTGTCAGGTTCCGCACCTTTGCGTCAATGGTAATGGAGCCGGACAGTTCTTTATCTACGATAACATCTGTGTAATCGCCGCCGGTAAGTTTACCGATTTTCTGGAATGTGGTTTTTTCCACGGTGGTCTTGCCGCTGGCTTTCACTGCGGTATCCTTCTGATCCATAACCATTTCTTTGATGTCACAATCCTTGAGGATAACTTCACTGCCGCCGTCTACAATGAGTTTGCCTTTGACAGTCACATTATCCAGTGTAATGGTCTTTGTGCCCAGACGATCGGAAATGGTCAGATCACCTGTAACGGTGGTATCTTCCAGTTTGGTCTGAGTCAGGATCACATCTTCTTTTTTAGTTTCTTCTTTGTCATCTTCCTTGTCGCCGGGCTTGTAGTTCACGGTCTTATCCAGTGCCAGAACGGCTTCCGCTCTGGTCAGCACTTTATTGGGACCGAAAGAGCCATCGGGATAGCCTGCCATGATGCCTGCTTCACTGACAGCGCCCACCACACCTTTTGCCCAATTGGAAATGGCATAGGAATCTGTGTAGCGGTATGCCCGGCTTTCATTCTGTTTCAAATCCAGAATACGGGAAATCATGGCTGCCGCTTCCTGTCTGGTAACAGGGTCATTGGGACGGAAAATACCGTTGCCGTCGCCGGAAATATAGCCTGCTGCTACGCCGGTCTGGATGGCATTTTTGCCCCAGTAATGGCTGGGCACGTCGGAGAAATAAGCATATCCGCTCTTGGTGTAGCCCATGGCGTTGTTCACCAGCACCACAAACTCCGCTCTGGTAATCATGTTGTTGGGGCGGAAGGTACCGTCAGGATACCCGCTGATATCTCCTTTATCCACCCACTTATTGATGGTATTCTGTGCCCAGTGCCCCTGAATGTCTGTGGGCGCACCAAAAGCGGTGACACTCATAGCCATGGAAGCCGCCAGCACAGCTGTAATGGTAATCGCACTTTTCTTCTTCATAAATTACACCCCCATATCAATGAAAAACTTCTCATGGAATTTTTATCCTCTTCTAATGCTACTGTACTCTGTTTTTCCTTAAGAAACAACTGTTTTCCTCCATTCGTAAGAAAGCCTTAAACAAATCGTAATATCCGTAACATAAGGATTTTTTGCTGTTGTGTCCCCTGTAAAACATCGAAAAATCCGCCACCGTATTTTCAATACCGCCAAACTGTGCTATGATAAAAAATATACAAAATCTTAACACAAAAGAAAAAAGGAGGTGTATCCATGGAAAAAATCAAAAAATATCTGCCCAAATTTCGGCCCAACTGGCGGGGTGCGCTGCCGGTGGTGCTTTTTTTCGGCGCTTCTTTCCTGCTGGTGGCAGTGTTTTTTGGTCTGCAGTTTGTCATGACAGCCTCTGTCATCACGGTACTGTTCCAGATCCGCCATGCTCGATACAACTCCTGGGGGTATCTTTTCCGGCAGCTGGTCATCTGCGAAGCCCTTGCCCTTTTCGCCATGATTGCCACGTTAGATACGCCCCTTTCTCTGCTCTTGAATTTCACCATTCCCTTTGCATTGGTTTTCCTGCAATCTTCACAATTTGTGCCAAAAGGATACTTTGCCAGCGCCATGATATTTGTATTCCTGCAATTCATGCCGCCGGAACCAAAGGATTTTGGCGTACAGCTGGAAGTGGTGCTGGTCTGCTGGGTATTCCTGGCCATTGTACTGAAGCTGTACCCCTATTTGCAGCGGGGCAAAAAGCAGGCAAAACCTACGGTTCAGACACTGCATACCGGACTGAAACAGCTTTCTCAAATGCTCACCCGCATTGCTGACGGGGAAACAGACGACGATTTTTCCAAAGAGCTTTACAAATTAGAGGACACTTACCACCGCATGGCATACCAGATGCAGACGGTGTTCCAAAAAGGCGACCACGGTAAAAAATGCTTTGATATGCTGGCAGTCATGTTCCAGCGGAGTTTTTATCTGGTGCGAGACAAAGCCTGGCAGCAGGACGAAGTCCAGCAGAACGCCCTGCCCCGTTTGGCAGAAGTGGCGGAGCTGGCAGAAGAAGCCTCCCAGACCCTCAACGAAACAGACAACGCAGAACTCATTGCAAAAGCCCGTACCCTCTTGGAGCAAAGAGAAATGCCCGAAGGACGGGTGCGCATCTTTTACCGGAGCTGTCTGCACATGCTTATACTGATCTGCCACACTTACCCTGCCACAAAGAAACAGAATCTTCAGTGGTTCGGCGTAGACTGGCAGGAAACATGGCTGAAATTCCGGCGGCGTATCTCCCGCCATTCCATTGAAACCCGGTTTGCCCTGCGGCTTTCCGTGGTGCTGACCATCAGCTGCGGCGCCATGGCAATCTCCCACGCAAACCATGTATACTGGTTCCCTTTGAACGCATTTCTGCTGCTCCAGCCCAGTTTTGAGGACAGTGAGCATCGTTTGGTGACCCGCCCCATCGGTACGGCTTTGGGCTGTTTGGTAGTAGCGCTGGCAGAGCCTTTTCTGCCCACAGTGCCCATGCAGTTTGCCTTTGCTTTTCTCATGATGTTCTTCATGTACTGCTCCACCCCCGGCACATGGGTGCAGCCCATTTTCTCCACCAGTTTTGCCCTGATTCTGGCGTCCATGTCCATGCAGGACAATACACTCATCTGGCTGCGTATTGCCTATGTCATTACGGCAGTGCTGCTGGTTTCCATCATCAACCTGTTTTTCTTCCCTACCACAAAAGAAAAGCAGTTTGCCCTGAACCTGCGCAGGCTCTTCCAGCTCCACGCTTCCTACTGGGAAATTGCCAGACGAAGTTTGTCACAAAATGTGGATTTACATGAGTATAACGAACTGCTGACAGAGTTCCATATGATCTACGCCCAATGCAGGGAATACATACAGAAAGAACTGCCGGGAGAAACAGGCACGGTATATCATGAGCTGCTGGTGACCCTCTGGAAAACATTCTCCGAGCTGGAACAGACGGCATACCTCATGCAGACAGGCTCAGCGGAACGAGAAGAATATCCTGCCCTCATGGATCTGACCATGCAGCTGCAAAAAGAAATCTTCCCGCCCCAGCCCACAACGCCTTCCGTTGCCCTTCACCGGGATTTTCGGGACAAAGACCTGACTTATGTGCTGACCCAATACATGCGCAACAGCGGACATCTGCGGTCCTTATACAGTCAGGTAGCAAGCAACACCCTGATTTTTAAGAAAAAAGAACTTGCCCGCAAATAAAAACAGAGCATTTCTCAAAAAGAAATGCTCTGTTTTTTTATTTTCTGCGGAAATTACGGACTTTGGCAGAAATTTCCCGAAGTTCTTCTTTGGAAAGAGTATCCAGATGCTCCAATTGGTCCATGAACATCACCAGACTTTCGTTATATCGAATCTTATTGAACTCAATGAAATAATTCACCATGACCCCTGGCACCAATGCCACCACAAAAATGCCATAAAGCGCCAAAAGTACCGTCAAAATTCTGCCGACCCATGTCACCGCCACAAAATCCCCAAAGCCAATGGTGGTAGATGCTGCAAAACAATACCAAAGACTGTCCGCCAATGTGGTGATAGACGGCTCTGCCAGCCAGACTGCCACTGCCACCAGAAACAACAGCAGTACATAACCAACGGCAAACCGTTCTGCATGGGTGATACGAACCACTTTCCAAAGCAAAGACATCCTGCGCATGTTATCTCCTTTCCCCTCTTTTTTCAAAAAAAATACCCCGTATTTTTTTGGGAGGGAAATACGGGGGAATCAAAAATCGCTATGGGGTTATACTGCACATAACCCCATAGGGTGACGTAAGCTTATTTGCCTCTGACGATTCTGGACAGCTGAATCAGCAGAGTAGGCGCAAATGCCAGACCTACAATCTGACCGATGTTTGTCAGTGTCAGAGCGTTGTCGATGTCAAACAATCCATGGAGCGCAGGCACAAACAGTACCAGCATCAGCAGCAGTGTGCCTACGAAGAAAGCACCTACGCTGTAAGGATTGGAAGGCAGACGGAAGATGGAACGGGAACCGCGGCAGTTGAAGCCGTGGAACAGACGTGCCATACAAAGTGTTGCGAAAGCCATGGTACAAGCCATGCCGTTGTTGATCTGCATACCCAGATAGAACGCTGCCATGGTTGCCACTGCAATGAGGGCACCCTGGATACCCAGTGTCTGCAAAAAGTCTTTTGTCAGAATGCCTTCTTTGGGGCTTCTGGGTTTCTGGTTCAGCAGGTCGCCAGTGGGTTTTTCCATGTTCACTGCCAGTGCGGGCAAGCTATCTGTCAGCAAGTTGATGAACAGCAGCTGTACTGCCGTGAAAGGCAGAGGCAGACCAAACAGGGATGTGATCATAACCACCAGAATACCAGCCAGGTTACCGGAAAGCAGGAACTGGATGGAGTTCTTGATGTTGGTGTATACGTTTCTGCCGTTGGCTACGGCTTTGACAATGGTCGCGAAGTTATCGTCTGTCAGAATCATGGACGCTGCGTCCTTGGATACTTCTGTACCGGTGATACCCATGGCAATACCGATGTCAGCCTGTTTCAGTGCGGGCGCGTCGTTAACGCCGTCACCTGTCATAGCTGCCACATGACCTCTGTCCTGCCATGCTCTTACGATACGGATTTTATGCTCGGGAGATACACGGGCATAAACGGAAATATGTTCCACTTCGTTGCGAAGTTCTTCATCTGTCATTTTTTCCAGCTCGCTGCCTTCTACAGCTCTGTCGCCATCCTGGAGGATGCCGATTTCTCTTGCAATGGCAGAAGCGGTGATCTTATGGTCACCGGTGATCATAACAGGACGGATACCAGCTCTGCGGCAGTCCGCAACAGCAGGAGCGGATTCCACACGAGGAGGGTCCATCATAGCAATCAAGCCAGTGAAGATCAGGTCGTTTTCGTCCTCCAATGTCAGAGGGCGGTTTTCAGAAAGCACTTTTTTGGCAAATGCCAGTACACGCAGACCCTGAGAGGAAAACTCTCTGTTCTGTTCTACAATGGCACTGCGGATTTCATCAGTCAAAGGCAGGATTTCGCCGTTCTGGTCGATGCTGGTACATCTTGCCAGCAGTACGTCAGGGGCGCCTTTGGTCAGCATTTCATAACGATCGTTTCTGAAATGCAGGGTAGACATGAGTTTTCTGTCGGAGTCAAAGGGAATTTCCTGCAAACGAGGGAATTCTTCTCTGACTTTATTTTCATCGCCGCCGATGGTACGGCAGAAGGACAGCAGAGCCGTTTCTGTAGGGTCGCCCACTGCTGTTTCGCCGTTGATGGCGCCGTCATTACACAATACACTTTCTGCCACCAGACCGTTGATGGCTCTTTCATTGCCTTTTGCTTCTTCAGGTTCCCAAACTTTGCCGTTGGCATATGCCTTCTTTACAGTCATGCGGTTCTGTGTCAGTGTACCTGTTTTATCGGAACAGATAACGGATACACAGCCCAGACCTTCCACGGCACGGAGGTTTTTGATGATGGCGTTTTCTTTTGCCATTTTCTGAGTACCAATGGCAAGACCGATGGTCACGATGGAGCTGAGGGCTTCGGGGATGGCAGCAACTGCCAGAGCCACAGCAAACATCAGGGATTCTGCCAGACCCATGTTCCGCCATACACCCAGACCAAAGACGATGGCACAGATGACCATGATGATGATGGACAGTTTCTTGGAGAAATCGTCCAGACTGCGCTGGAGGGGTGTTGCCTTTTCCTGGGCGGATTCCATCAGGTCGGCAATCTTACCAATTTCTGTCTGCATCCCTGTGCCTGTGACCAGTACCACCGCACGGCCGTAGGACACCAGAGAGCTGCTGTATACCATATTCAGTCTGTCACCCAAAGGCAGTTCATCCTGATCAATGGGTGTGTCGATTTTGTTTACGTTTTCAGATTCCCCTGTCAGTGCGCTTTCGCTGACCTGCAAGGAGAAGTTCTGCAATACACGGCCGTCTGCTGCGGTCACGTCCCCTGCTTCCAGCAGCAGGATGTCGCCGGGCACCAGTTCTGCCGCAGGCACTTCCATTTTCTGACCGTCACGAATGACACGGGCATTGGGTGCTGCCATAGCTTTCAAGCTGTCCAGAGATTTCTGGGCTTTGAAGTGCTGTACGGTACCCAAAATGGCATTGAGAATCAATACTGCCAGAATAACGATGGTGCCTTCCAGACCGCCTGTCAGAGCGGAAATGATGGCTGCGATAATCAGAATGATTACCAAAAGGTCTGCGAACTGTTCCGCAAATACCTGCAAAACACCTTTGCGCTTGCCTTCCTGCAATTTGTTATAGCCATACTGTTCCAGCCGTTTTTTGGCTTCTTCCGCTGTCAGCCCGTTCATGGAGCTGTTCATCTGCTGCAGGAGTTCTTCCTGCGATAATTTCCATTGTTTGTCCATAGAAATTCCCCTTTCTCTGTGTCCCGTGCAAATAAAAAAGACTTTTATTGCACCGAATCCTCTCGTAATGCAATAAAAGTCTTGCTTTTCAAGAAAATGTTCTTTTAGTCGCGCCCGGGTGATAACACCGAGATGACGAACGCTGACGATGTGGTTTCCCACACAAGCTACTCCCTTTTATTACAATGACTCTACCATACTTTTGCACAAAAGGCAAGAGAAAAATTCATACAAATTGCAATTTTCTTTTTGCCCCTGTTATTTTGCCCCAAAACCCTTGATTTTCCCCTCTTTTTTCCCGAAAGGGCATTTTCTGTTTTTTTGGCAGTCTGCATTTGCATTTTCCTGTCATTATGCAAATATAACGAAATTTTGTATGCAAATCCATGCAATTTTTTTCAAAAAAGGGGCTTGTTTTTTTCTTAACATGGGTCTATGATAAATGCGTCAACTACATACGGCAGTATCTTCAGGGCAGGGTGAAATTC
>CATZIM010000009.1 GCA_958420075.1 uncultured Clostridia bacterium
GAGCTGGGCAGACTGCTGGTGCCTCTTGGCGGCTGCACCATCATCGCAGACCCTCATGAAATCGTAAACGTTATGGGCATTCAGGCATTGGACTACATGATGGAAGCAGCAAAGAACACCAAAATGGATGTAAAATACATGCTGCCTTCCTGCGTACCTGCCACACCTTTTGAACATGCTGGTCTGGTACTGGGCGCGGATAAAATGGAAGAACCCATTGAACGGGAAAATATCCTGGGTCTGGGCGAATTCATGAATTTCCCCGGCGTTTTCAATGCCGATGATGATACACTGGATAAACTGATGGTTGCGAAAAACGCAGGCAAACTCATCGACGGTCATTCTCCCGGTCTGACAGGCAAAAACCTGACAGCATATGCCAGCGCCAGAATTCAGGGCGACCATGAATGTGCTACCGTGGAAGATATGAAAGAACGTCTGCGCCTTGGTATGTATATCCTGCTGCGGGAAGGCTCTGCCTGCCATGACCTGCGCAGACTGCTCAAAGGTGTGACACCGGAAAACAGCCGCAGATGCCTGCTGTGCTCCGACGACAGACAGCCCAAAACCATCCTGCAGGAAGGTCACTTGGACAACCACCTGCGCATGTGCGTAGAAGAAGGCATTGACGCTATGACAGCCATCCGTATGGCAACACTGAATGCGGCAGAATGCTTCAGACTGTACGACAGAGGCGCCATCGCACCCGGTTATCGTGCAGACGTTGTGCTGCTGGATGATCTGGAACAGTTCCATGTCCATAAAGTTTGGATTCGCGGGGAACTGGTGGCAGAAGAAGGCAAATATCTGCCGGAATTCAAAACCCACGATATTTCTACCGTGCGCAACAGCGTGCATCTGAAAGATTTCTCTGTGGATAAATTCAAAATGCATCTGAAATCCGATCATGTCCACGTGATCACCATTCAGCCCGGCGGCGTTGTGACAAAGAAAGAAACAGCCCATATTCCCGTAGAAAACGGTGAATTTGTATTCTCTCCTGACAACGACATCGTGAAAGTTGCCGTTGTGGAACGTCACCAGATGACAGGTAATGTGGCATGTGGCTTCCTGAAAGGCTATGGCATCAAAGAAGGGGCTGTGGCGCTGTCCATTGCCCATGACTCTCATAACATCATCGTAACAGGTGTCAGCGATGAAGAAATGGCATTTGCCGTAGAAAAGCTGAAAGAACAGAACGGCGGTATCGTTCTGGTGAAAAACGGCGAAGTCATCGAAAGTATGCCTATGCCCATTGCAGGGCTCATGAGTGATCAGAGCGGCGAATGGGTAAAACAGAAACTTATCGACATTCACGACAAAGCATACAGCGAATTGGGCGTAGCAGGGGACGTAGAACCTGTTATGACACTTTGCTTCATGTCTTTGGCGGTTATCCCCGAAATCAAACTGACTGATATGGGTCTGTTTGATGTGGGCACATTCTCCTTCATTCCTGTGGAATGTGAAGCATAAAACATAAAAAATCAGACCTCGTTTTCCGGTGGAAAGCGGGGTCTTTTTTGTATAAATTCCGTGGGTTTTCATGCTGTTGTGTGTAGAATAAGATAGAAGGATCAATCAGGAACAGGGAAAGGGGGAAGGATATGAAAGAAGTGGAAATCATTGCAGGATTGAAAGATGGGGACAATCAGGCGATGGAAGCTCTGATACAGCAGTACGGTCCTTTCTTGCGATATATTCTGACGCCTATACTACGCAATGCCAGTGAACGGGAAGAATGCTTTTCGGAAGTCATTGCCCGCATCTGGCAGAAGCAGGCACAATATGACCCCGGAAAAGGTTCTTGGAAAGCTTGGATGGCGGCCATTGCGAGGAACACGGCACTGAATTGGAACAGAACCCGGAAACAGACGGAACCGCTATCGGAAGAAATACCCGCAGATACTATGGCACCGGAAGATATTTTGCTGCGAAAAGAACGTCAGAAAGCATTGGAACAGGCACTATTGCAAGTATCCAACAAAGAGCGGCAGCTTTTTTACCGAAAGTATTACTATCTGCAATCCACAGCGCAGATTGCAAGAGAACTTGGTATGACGGAACGGGCAGTAGAGGGGAAACTTTACCGCTTGAAAAAGAAATTACGGAATTTGTTAGGAGGGGATACGGTATGAAAGAACGGATAGAAGAAAATGGATTTGATATTTGGTTGGAATCCAGTTTGCCGGAAATCCTGCCTGATGATATTGTGAAGCAGGTTACGCCGTGGAAAAAAGCCATGGGACAGGTGTTGGCAGGTTTTGTCATGACTTCTCTTTCTTTGGATGTTTTTTATTTGGATGTGATCCTTCCAGCAGTTGGTTATCTGCTTTCTTTCTGGGGTTTTTCTGCAATTTTTCGGGAAAATCGCTGGTTTCGTATCTGCGGCGGTATCACAGCTGTAAGAGGGCTGCTTTTTCTGGTGAAGCTGCTGCTGCCCGCAGAGGTTTTTCTGGAATTGGTTTATACAAAGATAGCTTTTCTCTTTGCTGCCGGATTTTATACCTATGGTGTTTTTGTTTTTCTTCTGTTCTTTTGGCTGGGACTACGAAAGGTGCAGCAAAAAGCAGGGTTATCTCCTAAGGCGAAGGGGGCACTGGTTTTGATGCTGTGGTATCTCGTGTTTTATTTGCTGCGGATATTTTTTGGTTATTTAGGATTGTTGCTTCCCATTGCATTATTTGTGGTGTATGCTTTTGCGGTGCAGAGTGTGGCGAATATCATGAAGGAGTTGGAGGATGCAGGATATGTCATGGATATTGCGCCCACAAGAATTCCTAAGCAGATCAGTGGTATTTGTATTCTGGGACTGTTTTTTGCGGCAGCATTGCTTTAGTTTTTGCGGTTTTTGGAGAAATCAGCATATCCAACAAAATCTTCTTATGCTACAATAAAGAAAAGGGCAGAAGGGGGCGCAGATATGCGGGATGAAGCGTGGATAGAAGCAGGAAAACGAATGATACTCCGGCAATTTTACATCAGGGAATCTATGCGCATTTTTCTCATGTTTGTCATGTGCATGGTGGTCAGTATCCTGTGGGCTGTGAGCACGGGACAAATAGCGGTTTTTCTCATAGCCATGGGGATTACAGCCCTTGTGGTGCTGCGGATGGTGACCATTGGCAGCAGAGAATTTCGCAATGCTTTTGCGGACTTGTATCCGCCCAGACAGGAGCAAATTATCATGGACTATTTGCAGCCCCATACCATTTATCGGCTCTTTGGCGGAGAAGTCCATATGCTTTCCGATGCCATGGTCTGCCGGAGCGGTGCAAAATTGCTGCTCATACTGCCAGAGGAGGTAGATGTGATCAAGACCATGAAATACAGCGGAGAAAGCGCTTTTGTCCGCGGCGTTTGGATCACAACGGATACCATGAAAAAATATCGACTGGAATTCATGTCGGGACAGCAGCAAAACATCAAACATATTGTCATGTGGCTGAAACATAAAAAGCCGGAGATCACATGGCAGAGAAATTCCTGATAAAAAAGAAAGCTGAAATCTTTGCAAAAGGATTTCAGCTTTTTTATTGTATATTTTATTCTTGATGCCGGGCAAGGAAGCTTTCCAAAGACTTTTGAAATGCCGCGTCCTGCTCTGGTGTGCGTTTTTTGATGTGACCGCCGCGGATTTTTTTCTGGCGGCGCATTTCCCGGGAAATATGACGCTCAAAGAGCATACGGTCAATGGTGTCGTTGCCGTAGAAAAAGCCATTGGGATGAAGCACCACGGCACCTTTTGTGAGAAACAGGGTGGCAAGACCATAGTCGGATGTGACGCACAGATCTTGTTTCTGCGCCAGATTTGCCAGCACCAGATCGGCACTGTCTGCGCCTTTGTCCACGGTTTTGACTGTGACGAAAGGTTCTTCATAGAAAAGCTGGTGGGCAACATCGCAAACCATCAGCACTTCTTTTTCATATTTTTTTGCAGCCCTGATGATGATTTCTTTTACGGGGCATGCGTCTGCGTCAACAAGGATTTTCATTTTTCTTCTCCTTTCTGGGGAGGTGTCAGTGTGCGCCGGAAATAGAGCACATCATCCATGGGATTTTCGTAATAAGCAGGGATTTCCGCAAAATCATTTCTGTGGTACAGGCGGATGGCGCTTTCCATAGGCAAAAGGGTATCCAGAACCATTTCTTCGTATCCGTATCCTGCTGCCAGATTTACGATTTCTGTCAGCAAAGCCTGTCCTACGCCTTCTTTGCGATATGCAGGCAACACATACAGCCGCTTCATTTCACAGCGGGAAGGAGAATGACGGCAGTAAGCCACGCAGCCCACAATGTCGCCATTATCCGCAACGGCTGCCAGAAGTCTGCCTGCGGGAAAGCCATATTTTTTCTGAAGGTCTGCCAGTTCTGCGTTGAGATTTTGAAAAGATAAATCCCGTCCCAGACTGTCGGTATATCCTTGAATCAAACTTTTGACTTCTGCCAAATATGTAAAACCATCTGTAATTTTCATGGGGACAACTCCTTTGAAAACGATTTTTCTCTATTATATGACAGGGGCGTTTTTTTCACAAGAGATGGAATGGGACTTTACGAATGGAGGGAAGATAAGTATAATGAGTACGTCAAAGGACTTTTGACAGAAAGGAACATGCTTATGAAAAAAGAACAATTGATCTGTCGGGGCTGCGGGAACGGATGTTTTCTGGAAGCAGTCCATGATGGAGATACATTGATAGAATTGGCGGGAAACTGCTGTGACGGCGGACGACGCTATGCGACAGAACAGCTTCTGCGAAACTATTTACAGACGGTTTTGCCTACGGTTGACGGCAGAGAAGTGCAGGTCATTTCCAGAGAGAAAGTATCTCAGCCCGTCCGTCTGCGTTGTCTGAAGGCGCTGGAAGGCATTGTGCTGGAAACGCCTGTCATCAAAGGCGAAATGGTGCTTTGTGATGCGGCAGATACGGGCGTGGATATTGTAGCGGCGGAAAATTTGTTTTAAGAGGTGAGAAACGTGATACGGTTTTATGGAGAAAAACCATATAGAGCGGCGGTGATCCATGGCGGTCCTGGGGATATTGGCGGTATGCGGCCCGTTGCGGAGCGGCTGGGCAAGACTTTTGGTGTTATGGAGCCCATACAGTCACAATATACGACCATTGCATTGGTCATGGAACTGCGGCGGCAGCTGGGGCTTCATATCAAAGAACCCATCACCCTCATTGGGCATTCCTGGGGCGCATGGCTGTCTTTGCTGGTGGCATCCTGCTATCCTTTTCTGGTGGAACGGGTGGTGCTGGTAGGATGTCCCCCATTGGAGGAAATTTATGCGGGACACATCCATGAGCGGCGGATGAAACGTTTATCCAAAGAAGAACAGGAGCGCTTTATCTGGTATATGAACCATATGGCTGCCATCACTGCGGAGGGATGGGAAGACCTGCGGCAATTGATGATTAAGGCAGACCATTATGCCCAGAAACCCAATGCGTCTTCCTATGCGCAAATGGATGGAAAAATGTATGAGCGTGTTTGGCCGGAAGCTATAGAAATGCGGCGCAGCGGCAATCTGATGCGGTACATCCAGTCCGTTGCCTGTCCCATACATATCATCCACGGGGACTATGACCCCCATCCCTTAGAGGGCATCATCAACCCTCTGGACAGTCTTTGTATTCCTTATCGTTTGCAGATATTGCAAAAATGCGGACATGCGCCTTTTGACGAAAAATTTGCCGAAGAACGGTTTTATCAGGTTCTGGAACAGATTTTGCGCAGTTAAAGAAAAAAACGGAAATCTCTTTGAGCGACTACTTTATAAGAAAACAAAGAAAGCTGAAATCCTAATGATACAGAGGATTTCAGCTTTTTTGTCTTTACTCAGTTTTTATTTGAACTGTTTTTTTCTGAAGAATTCCGTTATTTTTATGGGAAAATCAGAAGCCCATGTCTTCGCCTACCAGAATTATTTTGATTCTCTTAGCGGGGCGGCAAAGACGGGTGATGAGGATTTCATTGCAGATACATTCTTCGGAAGTGCAGTTGTGGCATCTGCCTGTGGTTGCGCAGGGTGTTTTGCCCATGAAACGCATGCTGTTGACAGGTGCGGCATAACCGCGGATACGTTTTACAGCAGCGTCCACGTCTTTGGCAACTTTATTCATGCCGCAGATAACGATGACGTTTTTGGGACCAAAGCAGATGGCAGCAACACGGTTGCCTGTGCCGTCGATGTTGACCATGATACCATCTTCGGAAATGGCGTTTGTGCTGGTCAGGTAGTAGTCTACTAACAGACCTTTGCGATGCAGTTCAGCAATTTCTGCGGGGTTTTTGCCCAGATCGCGGTCGATGACTTCATAATCGCCTTCGTGGAGGGCTTTTGTCAGACCCATTTCACGAATGGTTGTGGAACCGCCCCAGGATACGGAACTTTTTTCGGGAATCAGAGAAACCGCTTTTTCCAGCGCTTCTGCCGCTGTGGGACAGTAATATGCTTCAAAGTGACGTTTTTCCAGATTTTCAACTAATGTTTTGCCTAATAATTCATTGCGTAATTCCTTTGGTGTAGCCATGGAACAAGACTCCTTTCCAGATGTAAATTCTTTTGTAAACAGTTTTATTTTAGCACAAAGAGGAAAACAGGCATAGCTTTTTTTATTTTTTTCCAAAAGTCATCTGTTTTTCTTGCAAAAGCCGAAGGTGCTGGTTTATCATAGAGATACTGAGGTTTTGAAGTAAGGAGAAGAAGTATGGCAAAATATATCGAAAGCGCGCAGAATCGGCTGGTGAAACGGCTTCACGGCTTGAAACTGCGTAAAAATAGAGAAAAAGAACAGGTTTTTGTGGCAGAAGGTATCCGCTTTGTGGGAGAGATTCCCAAGGACTGGCCTGTGGAATGCTATGTGGTATCTGCCTCTTATGGGGCGGAATACGACATCACAGAGCTGGAACGGCGGGCAGAGGTATATGTTCTGACAGATCACCTCTTCGCGGATGCGGCGGAAACGGAAAATCCCCAGGGGATTATGGCCATCTGCGGCAGAAAAGAATATGACCTTGCGGAGATGTTGGAAAAGAAAAATGCCTTTTTCCTTATGGCAGAAGAAATGAACGACCCCGGTAATCTGGGGACAGTCATTCGTACGGCAGATGCCTGCGCGGTGGATGCCATTTTCCTTTCCAAAGGCAGTGTAGATCTGTATAATCCCAAAACACTGCGGGCAACCATGGGTTCTGTGTTCCACATTCCCGTATTCCAGAATGTTTCTCTGGATGAAATGGCAACCAAATTGCGGGAAAAGGGCATTCCCCTTTATGCAGCCCATTTGCAGGGCAGACAGTATCCTTATAGCTTGAATCTGCGCCGTGCCTGCGCCTTCCTCATTGGCAATGAAGCCAGAGGATTGTCAGAAGAAGCGGCAGCCCTTTGTGACAGTTATGTGAAAATTCCCATGCCAGGACAGGCAGAATCATTGAATGCGTCTGTGGCAGCGGCAGTCCTCCTTTATGAAGTGGTGCGTCAGCGGCTCATTCCCAGACAGAATTAAAAAGAACAGGGAAGTACAAAATCTTATGAGATGGATTTTGTGCCTCCCTGTTTTTATTTTACAATATACGGTTGTTGATCTTCAATTTTCCGCCTTCGTAGGCTTTTTCCTCGCTGCCTGCGAATGTGGAGCGTTTCACAGTGTCTTTTCCGTATTTCATGCGGATCAGATCCATGGCGGCATCGGCTTTTTTCTGCTTGCTCCAGTCTGGTTCCAGCAGGGAAAGCTGCACACAGCCTTCGTCACAGAGCTTGCCGGCGCGAATGCCTAAGAGCCGCAGGGGTTCGCCTTTCCAGGCATGGTCGAAAACTTCCATGGCAGTTTCATAAACGGCGTTGGTGCAGTCGATGGCGTTTAGCAGCTGTTTTTGATGGGAATAGACCTGAAAATCCGATGTTTTCAGTGTGACAGCGATTTCCTGCGCACAAAGATTGCTGCCTCGCAGACGAAGGGCAACGGTTTCTGAAAGGGCCAGAAGAATTCTGTGGGCGGTTTCCCGGTCTGTTACGTCATAGGCAATGGTGGTGCTGTTGCCGATGCTTTTCATTTCATGAACCTCTGTGGCTGCCGCTACAGGGCTGTCGTCCATACCGTTGGCAAAAGCGTGTAAGGTCATGCCGAAACTCTTAAATTCCCGTACCAGCAGGTCTGTGGGATATTTCGCCAGATCGCCAATGGTGCGGATACCCATTTTCCGCAGTTTCGGCGCTGTGCGTCTGCCGACCATGAACAGCTCAGAAACAGGCAGGGGCCATAACTTTTTCTCCAGCTCATTTGGAAAGAGGGTAATGATCTTATTGGGTTTTTCCAGTTCACCTGCCATCTTTGCCAGCAGTTTATTGCAGCTGATGCCGATATTGACTGTAAAGCCAAGTTCTGTAAAGATGCGCTGCTGGATGGTTTTGGCGGCTTCCAGGGGTGGTCCAAAGAGGGCTTCCATGCCCGTATATTCCAGAAAGCCTTCGTCAATGCTGAATTGCTCGATGCGGTCAGAATATTCTCCCAAAAGTTCAAACATTTTTTCTGAGGAACGGGAATATAATGGAAAATCAGGAGGGATACAGACAAGCTCCGGGCATTTCTGCAGCGCCATGCCTGTTGGTTCCCCAGTCTGGATGCCATATTTTTTGGCAGGGGTGCTTTTGGCAAGGATGATGCCCCGACGGCTTTGTCCGTCACCGGCTACGGCAGAGGGGATTTCCCGCAGGTCAACGGTTTCGCCGTCTTTGAGCCGCTGGACGGCAGACCAGCTCAAAAAAGCACTGTTGACATCGATATGAAATATGATTCTGCTCATGGGAAACACCTCCTTTTGTTTTTTCTTTATTATATCATAGAAAGAAAAGAGAGGGGAAACTTAAAAAAACTTTCATTGTCTTACAGGGCACTTCCATTTATAATAGTAATATGAGCATTGGCAAATCACAAGAGAAAGAACAGGTGATGACATTGAAAAACAATGGCAAAAAACTGCTGCTGGCAGGTTTGGCGGCAGGTGCGTTTTTATATTGGCAGGACAATGCACTGACAGTGACACAGATGACTTGCACCACCATGGTGCCGAAAGCATTTCACGGATACAAGATTCTGCACATTTCCGATCTGCAGAACAAAATGTTCGGCAAAAATCAGGAACGGCTCATTTATAAAGCAGAGTGTACCGCGCCGGATCTCATCGTCATTACAGGGGATCTCATTGACCGGAACAGAACCGATCTGGATGCGGCAATGGACTTGATCCGCGGCATTGTGAAACTGGCACCGGTCTATTATGTTTCCGGCAATCATGAGCACCAGTCTGGGTATTATGAAGATTTGGTGGAACTGCTGACGGCAGAAGGGGTGAAGGTGCTGGACAACGGCAAGAGCATTCTGGAGCGTGACGGCGATACCATCACACTGCTGGGATTGGCGGATAAGAGAGTCAATCCTCATTACGGTAAGATTCTGGATATGATGTGCAAAGGGCATGAGGATGATTTCAAACTGCTGTTGTGCCATCGTCCGGAACTTTTCGCCGATTATGTGGAAAGAGAAATTCCACTGGTATGCTGCGGTCATGCCCATGGCGGACAGATCCGTCTGCCTTTCATCGGCGGCTTATTTGCACCGAACCAGGGCTTTTTCCCAAAATACACAGAAGGCATGCATCGGGCAGGAAAAACTTCCATGGCCGTCAGCCGTGGTTTAGGCAACAGCACATTCCCCTTCCGTATTTTCAACCGTCCGGAACTGGTGGTCATTACGCTCTATCACAAAGGGGAAACAGACTATACAGAAACCACAACGGTATGATATACTGTTAAATGATTCTATCAATTTATAAAGAAAGAAGGAAAATGACATGGCAAAAAATCCTGTTGTAACATTTCAGATGAAAGACGGCGGCGTAATCAAAGCGGAACTGTATCCCGAAATCGCGCCTAACACAGTAAACAACTTTATCTCTCTGGTAAACCACAATTTCTATGATGGTCTGATTTTCCATCGTGTTATCAGAGGATTCATGATCCAGGGCGGCTGCCCCGACGGCACTGGCATGGGTGGTCCTGGTTACACCATTCGCGGTGAATTCGCTTACAATGGCGTGAAAAACGACCTGAAACATACTGCAGGCGTATTGTCTATGGCACGTGCAATGCACCCCAACAGCGCAGGTTCTCAGTTCTTCATCATGCATGAAAACGCACCTCATCTGGATGGTCAGTATGCAGCTTTCGGTAAAGTCATCGAAGGCATGGATGTGGTAAACCGCATCGCAGAAACAAAAACAAGCCGCGGTGACAGACCTGTGGAAGATCAGGTAATGGAAAAAGTAACTGTGGAAACATTTGGTGAAACATATCCCGAACCTGAAAAAATGTAATATGTAGAAAAAAGCCGGAACGTGTTTGAAATCGCTCTGGCTTTTTTATTGCCTTTTTATATCTAAAGCAAGTTTTTATTTTGTTTTTACAAGGTCACAATCTCTCTGAATTCTTTTTTATATGGAGGAATTTATATAACTTATGGTTTTCATGATTCTTCAGGAACCGCATTTGGCAGAACCATAAGTTATTTTTTATAGGCATAAATGAATCAAGGGTTGTTTCAAAACAATAAAAACCATCCCCAAATGCTGGAATATCAACAGATGGGGATGGTTTGATTTTATTGGAAAAATATCTCTTACAGAAACATCCATGGTTAAAAATGAATCGTAAAAATAAACATTTTCAATGTAAGTTTTGAAAGGAATTGAAAAGTTGAATTTATATTTCTGTTTCCTTGTGAAATTCCTGTTTATTGGTGAGAGTAACCCAACATATAAGAAAGTCTTTGTGTGTATTGCAACAAGACCTGGCTATATTCCTGTATTTTTTCTTCGGTGAGAGAATTACTGGAGATACTGATCGCGCCAATAGGCTTATTATTATAGTTTAATAATACTGTGCCGATACAGAACAATCCAAACTCATTTTCTTCAATATCCAATGCGTAATTTCTTTTTCGAGTCATGACAATATCCTGCAGCAGATCTTCCAAAGAGGAGATTGTATTGGGGGTCAATGCATGAACATCCATCAGTTCCCATTTTTTTGCAATTTCATCATTGGAGTAGGTGCTTAGGATGGCTTTACCCGCACTTGTAGAGTACAGAGGTGAGCGCTCACCAACTCTTGTATAAATCGAAAAGCCTGAATTGCTTTGGTCGAAACTTTCCAGGCACAGAAGCTCATTATTGTCTTCAATAGAAAATTGCGCAATGACATCCAGTTTTGAAGATAATTCTTCCAGAATGCCTCTGACTAAATTGAGATAGTCTAAGTTTCTGACTGCCTGCACGCCGATTTCAAATAACCGTAATGTTAAAGAATATTCACCACTTTTAGGATCTTTTTTTAAGTATCCATTTTCACAGAGTGTAAAAACAATACGAGAAAGTGAAGGCTTATTAATCGATAAAACGTTGTGTATATCATTCAAGCTCATTTTTCCATTTTTTGCAATCAGCTCCAACACAATCAAAGCACGATCGATAGATTGAATAGAACCTGAAGTTGTTGCATTTGCGGAAGGCATAAAATTCCTCTTTTCTTAAATATTTAAACACGGTAATTATTTCCAATGAATATATTTTCAATTCTTTATTATAATTGTAATTTTCTTAAATGTCAAATTTCAAGATCAAAAGATAAACAGTGTTTCAAAATAACATATTGCACAATCAAATTTCGAAATCATGAGTTGTTTTTCACAAAGTTGAAATGAAGTATTTACTTTTATACAAAAATAATATAAAATGATATTGCATTTCAAAATACGATAAAAAAATACAAAAAACGGAATTTTAAAACGAATTTAGAAATGAAAGGGTGCGAAATATGGCAAAAGCAAAAGTAGATGCAGAATTATGTAAAGGATGCAGATTATGTGTTGGCGCGTGCCCAAAGCATGCAATCATTCCATTGGAGACCGTAAACAAAAAGGGATACGAAATTATTCGCGTGGATGAAGAATTGTGCATTGGATGTGGGATATGCTATAAAGTTTGTCCTGATTACGTATTCCGTGTAACAGAATGAAAGGAGGAGACTATCAGTGAATGAAGATTATGTACTGATGAAAGGTAATGAGGCTATGGCAGAAGCTGCCCTGAGAGCTGGCTGTCGTTTTTATGCAGGATATCCCATCACTCCGCAAAGTGAGATTTTGGAATATATGGCTGCCAATATGGAAAAATACGGCGGCACATTTATTCAGGGGGAAAATGAAATTGCAAGTATGAGTATGTTGTGGGGGGCAGCTGCAGCAGGCGCACGGTGCTTGTCCAGTTCTTCCGGTTCTGGATATGACTTAAAACAGGAAGCGATTTCTTATCTTTCTTCCTACAATCTGCCAGCAGTATTGATAGATTCCATGCGTTATGGATTGGGAGATGGTGAAATCACAGCCGGTCAGGATTCCTATTGGGAAGCAGTTCGCGGAGGCGGACATGGCGATAGCCGTCAGATCGTTTATGCACCCGCTTCTGTAGAAGAATGTGCTACTTTAACATATGAAGCTTTTGATGTCGCAGAAAAATATCGCAATGTTGTCATTATTTTGACAGATGGTGCAATCAGCCAAATGATTGAAAAATGTAAATTGCCTCCAGCAAAGGAACATGATATTGATAAATTTGACTGGACACTTTCTGGTAAGCCGAAGGATGCAGTCAAAAACAAAGTAACCAATCTGGATCGTACCATTGGACATAAAGCATGGGAGGAACTTATGCGTGAGAAGTTCATCACAATGTTCCATGAAGAACAGCGCTGGGAAGAATTTCAGACTGAAGATGCTGAGCTGGTACTGGTTGCATATGGCATCTCCTCACGAGCTTGTAAATCCGCTGTCCGTCAGGCACGCAAGGAAGGGCTGAAGCTGGGACTGCTTCGTCCCATTACTGTTTGGCCTTTCCCTCGCAAGGCATTTGAAAATATGCCGGAAAGCGTAAAAGGCTATGTAACTGTTGAAATGAGTCTGTCCACACAGATGGGGGAAGATGTTTTGCTGGCATGTAAGCATTCTAAACCGCTGTATAGTTATTTGACTACTTTGAACATTCCAACAGTAGAAGGAATTATTGATTATTGCAAAGATATTCTTGCTGGTCGGATCCAGCCTATGGAGGTGCTGTAAAATGGGAACATATCAGAAGCCGGAATTGATCGTAGAAACTGCTGGATATTGTGGTGGATGTGGTCATGGGATTATTCAGAGATTGATTGCAGAATGCATTGAAGAACTTGGTTTGGAAAACGATACGATTGGCGTAGTGGATATCGCCTGTGCATATTGGTCTTTGGATGCATTAAATTTGGACATGATCGCCGGGCCCCATGGCCGTTGTGCTTCTGTGGCAACTGGAATCAAAAAGGTTCGTCCTAATAAAAATGTATATATTCATGCGGGGGACGGCTGTTCTTATGTAATTGGTTTGACAGAAACCTGCTATGCAGCCATTCGCGATATCCCCATTACAATGATTGTAGTAAATAATGGGATTTTCGGCATGACTGGCGGACAGATGAATCTGGCAACAACACTGATTGGGGACAAAACACTGAGCAGTAAAAAAGGTCGTGACGCTTCCACAATGGGACATCCTGTAGATATGCTCAAAGCAATCGAAACCTTTGATGTTGCTTTTGCTGCAAGAGGCGCTGTATACGATGCAAAGCATATTGAAGAAACAAAGCGCTACATTAAAAAAGGATTTGAAAATCAGAGAGACAAAAAAGGATTTTCTATCATTGAAATTCTTTCTCCCTGTCCTACAAACTGGAAAATGTCTCCAGTAGACGCGATGGAAAAGATTAAAACAGAAACTGAAAAAGTATTTCCCCTTGGTGTGTTTGCAGATCGTGGAGGTGACAAATAATGGCAGATATTATTATGGCAGGCTTTGGTGGACAAGGTGTTTTGACAGCAGGAAAAATCTTAATTGATGTCGCTGCACGTGAAGGCAAAAATGTGAGCTGGACTTCTTCCTATGGCGCGGAGATGCGTGGGGGTACCGCAAGCTGCAGTGTTGTGATTTCCGATGAGGAAATTGGCAGTCCTTATCCAACCAAATTGGATATTTTGCTGGCAATGAACGAACCTTCTTATGACAAGTTCATTGGTGATATGCGCGACGGCGGGTATGTCATTGTCAATAGCTCTTTGGTTGGTACAAAGGATTTTCCCGAAAATGTCCATGTTTTTACAATTGATGCTACAGAAATTGCCAATGGTGCGGGAAATGGACGTGCCGCGAATCTGGTTATGCTTGGCGCCATGATGAAAGCAACAAGTCTGTTGGATACAGAAACATTTGGCAAGGGATTGGATGCTTATTTTGGAAAAAAAGGACATAACGATCCTTCTAATCTGCAGTGCTATCAACTGGGCATGGAGCAGGTCAAAAAAGCCTGATATAAACATATATTTTACATTTTATCCATAGACACATTTTTGTATCGGGGATGATGGGTTCAGGCGATTTGCTTTTGCATATTGCCTGTAACCCACCTGATTCTCCAATGAATGGATCAGATTGGCAATGAAATTTTTTGATAATGTGTTTCGCATTTTATTGAGGGATGATTTTACAGCCAATTACGTTTTTCTAATAGAAGCGATAGGAATGGAATTTCAGAAAGAAGGAATGTAGGATGGCAAAAAATGAAAGAATTGTTAGTGAGTGTGCGCCAAAGGCAATCGGGCCATATTCTCATGGTATCCGTAATGGAAACATGATTATTACATCTGGACAAATCCCTTTGGATCCAAAAACAAATGAAATGGTAACAGAAATAAAAGCTGCTACCAAAACAGTATTAAATAATCTGCTGTCCATTGTGGAAGCAGCAGGCGGGAGAAAAGAAACGATTGCAAAAGTAGATGTTTTTGTTAGAACATTAGATGATTTTGATGCAATTAATGAAGTATACAGTGACTTTTTTGGAGAAAACAAACCTGCGAGAGTTTTGGTTCAGATTGCAAATCTGCCCGCAGGTGCGAAATTGGAAGCGGCTATGACAGCATTTGTTGCAGAGTAAAGCATAGAAGCTCTGTTTGAAATTTACTGAATGAGGAATATTACCTGGGAATTACTTTCTAAGTGGATTTTATATAAGAATAGAGGGATGCAGAATGAAACTGACCGATTATGAAAAGGCGATGTTGAACGGCGATCATGGGAGTATGCGTCAACAGGCAATGCAGGCATTATGTGACCTGGCTACTTTTTATGATGTAGAAGAATTTGTTGAGATTGTAGGCTGTCATGATGACAGTACTGTATATGCGGGTGAAGCGCAAGTTGCTTTTGCGGAGCATCTTGCGAAAAACGGAGCAAAATTTGCAGTGCCTACAACAACAAATGCTACTGCATGCGACATGAATCGCTGGAATCAACAAAAACATGATGTTGAGGTGATGGCAGCCACAAGAAGAATCGAAGCGGCTCACGTTAAAATGGGCGCTGTTCCGACATGGTCCTGTGCGCCATATCATATTGGTGTTGCGCCGTCTTTTGGACAGCAGTTTGCAAGCGCTGAGTCCAATGTTATCTGCTATTACAATTCTATCATTGGTGCCAGAACAAACCGCTATGCAGGACCATTAGAATTGTTATGCGGCATTGCTGGGCGTGTTCCATACTTTGGTCTGCATAAAAAAGAAAACCGTTATGCACAAGGGTTGGTAAAACTTGGTTCTGATATCAAACCGGAATATTTTACAGAAGAAGACATTTACAATTTGATTTCCTATGCTTATGGGTCCATTGTTGCTGATCGCGTATGGGCATTGGAAGGTATGCCGGCGAAAGGGATGACCAATGAAATTTTGAAACAGTTCAGCGCAACTGCGGCATCTTCTGGGGGAATCGCATTATTCCATTTGATTGGCATCACACCGGAAGCACAGACAAAAGAACAGGCATTTGGCGGCAAAAAGCCGAAAGAAATCGTAGAAATCCATTTGTCTGATTTGGCAGAAGCAGAACGTCAGATTTCCAATCCTGATGTAGAAGAAATTGATGCAATTGTTTTGGGCTGTCCTCACTGTTCTTATAATGAATGTGTTCAGATTGAGGAGTTGTTCAGAGGCAGAAAAGTACATGACAGTGTAAGATTCTGGCTGATTACATCCAGAAGCGTTGCAGATCGTCTGAAAGACAGCGGTGTGTATGATCGCCTGATTCGTCTGGGTGTGGAAATTTATTGCGATGGATGCATTCTGGAATATCGCAATGATAAATTTGGCACCAAAACAATGATGTCCAATTCTGGGAAATTTGACACATACTGTTTTGCAATGCGCGGCATTCAGCCAGTGTTTGGCAGTATGAAAGAATGCATTGAATCTGCAATTGCCGGTAAGGTTGTAAAGGAGGCTAAACCATGGAGAAAGTGACAGTAAAGTGTAAAACGGCTGTATATGGTAATGTGAGAGCGGAATTGCTTTGGGCAAATGAGCCTATGAGCTTCTGGGGAACGGTTGATCCCCAAAGCGGTTTGATTCGGGATAACAGACATTCGTTATATATGCAGAATATGGCAGGAAAAGTTCTGGCATTTACAACGCCAAAAGGCAGCAGTGGTACCGGTCTGATCATTCTGGAGCAGATCAGAACAGGATGCGCGCCAGCGGCAATTATCAATCTTCGCAGCGATCCCGTTGTTTTAACAGGACCTATTATTGCAAAAAGATTTTACAATGTTGACATTCCTGTAGTCAATCTATCAGAGGAAGATTACGCCAAAGTTGAAGGGGCAAAAGAAGTTGAATTTCATGATGATCGGGATGAAATAGATATTTATTATTGATGCAAATACAGGAATGTAATTGTTGAGGGGGGAAATCTCTGGATCAAATGAAGTTCCGCGCAAGCCATACTGAATAGGATCTTGATTTTTCGTATTTGATTGTAGAGGGAGGTAAAACGTGAATATGAAAAATATTAATAAGATGGCTTTTTTGCCAGCGTTGATTGCTTTATTTATTTTTGTTTGTGCTGGAATATTTGCAACAGACAGCTTGGGCACTATTTTGAATAATGCACTTTACTCGATGGCTGATCAAGCTGGATGGTTCTTTGAATTATTTGCCATTGTGTGCATCATTCTGACGTTTGTTTTTGCGCTTTCCAAATACGGCGATATCCGTATTGGCGGTCCTGATGCAAAACCAGAGTTTAAAACATGGAACTGGATCACAATGTCTTTGTGCGGCGGCATTGGCACAGGTTTGTTATTTTGGGCCATGGGGGAACCGATTTATCATTTTATGCAGCCTCCTGTGGCAGCCGGTGTTGAAGCGGGTACAAGAGATGCGGCGATTTTTGCTGTTTCACAGACGATGTGGCAATGGTCTGTACCACAGTATTGTTTATATACCATTTGTGCTGTAGCATTTGCACTGACAGCATATAATCTGAAAAAACCTCTGGCCTATGGTCCGATTCTGGAAACAGCCATTGGGAAATCTTCTAAAAAACTGGAAACCGTTGTGCACTGCTTGACCATATTTACATTGTGCGGCGCTGTTGCCTGTTCCATGGGCGTTGGGCTGATGCAGATCGGTGCAGGCCTGGAATATATCCT
>CATZIM010000010.1 GCA_958420075.1 uncultured Clostridia bacterium
ATGACCGTATTCCACGTGATTCCTTACCTGGCAGTCCTTGGCATTTCTCTGGTGTGGTTCGTATTTTTTGAACGGGATGTGCTGCGGAAAGTGGACTACAGCCTGCTTATCACGTTTATCTTCTTTTTCGTGTTCATCGGGAACATGGGGCGCATTCCAGCCATGCGGGACGCCATCGCTTCCATACTGGCAGGACGGGAAATGATCGTTTCTTTCCTCTGCTCCCAGATTATCAGCAACGTGCCTGCGGCGGTGCTCCTTTCCGGTTTCACAGACCAGTGGGAAGCCCTGCTTTTCGGCGTAAACATCGGCGGTCTTGGCACCCTCATTGCCTCCATGGCAAGTCTGATTTCCTACAAATTCTTTGTGCAGGCAAACGAAAAAGCCAAAGGCAAATATCTGAAACATTTTACCATTATGAATATTCTGTTCGCCATTCCCTTGCTGGTGGTGGCGTTCTTCCTGTAACATCTTCCCCTTTTCTTCGGAAAAGGGGATTTTTTCATTTTTCTTACAAAAATCAAATGCCGTTGACATTATCGATATTCGATGATACTATCAAATTAAGAATTATCGATAATCGAGTATAGGAGGTGGTGGACATGGCAAGAGAAAAATTCCAGACCCTGACGGAGCAGATGTTTTACATCCTTCTGTGTTTGCAGGAAGAATGTTACGGCATGGACATCATGGAAAAAGTGGCTGCCATGACAGCGGGACGCGTCACCATCGGCCCCGGCACCCTTTACAATTTGCTGGAACAGTTCCAGAAAGCCGGCATCATTGCCGAAACCCGGGTGGAGGGGCGAAAACGCTGCTACCAGATCACCCAAGCGGGGCTGGATATGCTGGAGAAGGAGTATCAACGTCTGTTACTGCTGACGGCGGATTACCACCGTTATAAAGGAGGGCTTTGACATGAAACGCAAGCAAAGATTGGAAAACTTCGTTTTTTATGATACAGAAAGCGTCACCGCCCATTTGGAAGATATGGCGCAAAAAGGCTGGGCATTGGCGGATGTGACCAATCCCCTTTGGACATATGAGGAAATCCCACCGGAAAAACGCACCTACCGCACAGCCTTTTACCCTGCCAATCAGGTTTACGCCCGCAATGCCGCAGACAAACAGGAGGAATACATCGCTTACTGTGAACAGGCTGGCTGGCATTATGTGACCAGCTGGGCCAACATGCTGATTTTCTACACCACTGCAGAAAACCCAGTCCCTTTGGAAACAGATGAAGCCCTGCGGCTGGAAGCCACCCATAAAGCCATGAAACGTTCTTGGCTGGCATTCCATGTGATTCTGGGTGTCCTGTTTCTGCTGAACATTATTTTCTATATTGCAGCTCTTGTGAAACAGCCCCTGACGGTCATTGCCGACGGCACCGCATTATTCCGCAACGCTCTTTTTGCCGTGGTGCTGGTCTATGCCTTTGTGGCAGTCTTTTCTTACCTGCAATGGCGGAAAAAATCCCTTTCCGCTGTGGAAAGCGGCGGAGACTGTCTGCCTGTAAGCCGGCATATGCGCCGTTTCCAGAAATTTTTCTTTCCCATTGAAGCATTCGCCGGTCTGTGGTTCTGTCTGGACAGATTTCTGCCCGACGGCACCATAACACCTGCTGTCATCATTGCTTTTGCGGCTGTGGTATTCCTGTTGTGGCTCCTGTTCCAGAAACTGCATCTGCCTGTGAAAGCCTGCGCCACTGCTCTCGTTTTTCTGGCGGCAATGGTGCCCATGTTCTACTCCATGGTTTCCTTGAGCCTGGAAGCGGAAAAAGCCAAAGCCAATCACACCAGCCCCTGGGGCGACCCTTATGTAGTGACACTGCCCAATGGCGAACGGGAAACCATCTTATTGCAAAAGGATGCAATCCCCCTGACCACGGCAGACCTGACAAAAGTGCCGGAAGATGCCGTATATACCACTGCCAAGGAAGAGGAATCTTCCCCCTTGGCAACAAAACAGACCTGTTTGCAGGAAATTCCTGACGGCGCACCCCAAGCACCCCAGATGACCTATGAAATCATGGATGTTTCTCTGGATGCCCTTACATCTCATTGTCTGGAAGCCTATATAGAGCGGGATACACGTCCCACACCTGACCTGACTTATGAACCCATTGCCCTGTCCGACACCGACGGCGCATGGCAGTTATACACGAACAACGTTCCTCTGCCCCAATATATTTTTTACAAAGATAACCGCATTGTCCTGCTGCGCCCTGATTGGGGCATCACCCAAAAAGAACTGGAACAGGCTGCATCCATCCTGCTGCCCACATCTGCCTGAAACCCACCGCCCAAAAGGAGGTCTTTCATATGAAACAAACATACCGACTGGAAAGCTTCACCTTTTACGATACCGACAGCATTGCCGCCCATCTGTCCCAAATGGCAGAGGAGGGCTGGGCGCTGACGTCCGTGGGACGTTATCTCTGGAAATATACTGCCATAGAGCCGGAAAAGCGCACCTACGGCATCACCTTTTTCCCCGATGTTTCCGCCTTTGACACAGAGCCTTCCGAGGCACAGGAGGACTTTATCGCCTATTGCGAAGAAGCCGGCTGGCATTATGTGACCCAGTGGCAGCAGATGCAGATTTTCTACACCACGGAAGAAAATCCCATCCCACTGGAAACAGACGAAGCTTTGCGGCTGGAAACCACCCACCGTGCCATGCGGAAAAACTATCTGCCCGGTATGGCAGCACTATTTGTGATTATTTTGATACAGCTTTTCCAGTGTATTTCCCGTCTGCAAAAAGATTTGCCCCGATACCTGACAGACTTTACCCAGTGGTTTCTTGCCCTGCTGTTTTTTGTCCTTGGCATTTACACATTGGGTGGGTGTCTGGCTTACTTGCGGTGGCGAAAAAAATCCCTTGCTGCTGTGGAAGCCGGCGGGTGCTGCCTGCCTGTGGGAAAAGGGCTTAGATTCATGAAAAAGCTTTACTTCTGGCTGGTGATATTCCTTTTTTGGGGCGTCTTTCTCAGCATGAGCGCACAGGGCTTCGACAAAGTATTTATGTGGGTGCTCCTGATGTTTCTGGTATTTTCGGTATTGGTTTCGCTGGCGTCTTACCTCCTGCGGAAAAAGAAAGTATCCAGAACTGTCCATAGAGGCGTACTCATTGCCCTTGCCTGCATCCTGCCTATCATCACCATGACCGTTTCCTTCCAATATCTCATGAACCAAAAGGAATCTACGGAAGGCAAGGAAACCTACACCTCCACCCTTTCTGACGGCACCACTTACACCACCATTCTGGAAAAAGATACACTGCCTTTGACTACGGCAGACCTGACAGAAGTGCCGGAAGATGCCATCTATTCCATGTCCTGCGAGAAAGAATCCTCTTTTCTGGCAAAACGGATAGACTGCGACCAATCCACTCCGGGCGGTTCCCCAGAGGCGCCGGAATTTTCCTATGAGGTACTGGAAGTATCCTATGATTTTCTCATAGAACCCTGTATCCATGCCTATCAGCACCCCATCCTGCCCCAGTATGCCGATGCGGAAAGCTGGAGACCCATTTCCATTCCTGATACCGACAGAGCATGGCAGTTCCACGACGGCGAAGGCGCCCGCCCCTATTATCTGGCGCAAAAAGACAATCGTCTGGTATATATCCACTTCTACTGGCAGGCACAGGAAAGTGAGCTGGAAAAAGCCATGGAAATCCTCTTTGCCCAAACCTTATGACAACAAACAGATAGCCGAAATCCTTTCTGAGGATTCCGGCTATTTTTATTTTCTGCATTTCTATCATAACAATTTTTCAAACGCGATTTTTTCGCTGTTGTCGAAGCAGACAGTGCCGCAGTAGGTAAATCCCTGTTTTTCCAGCACACGCTGCATCATGCGGTTATCTCCGTCCGTATCCACTCGGATACTGTGGATATCCCGTTCTTTGCACAATTCTTCCGCAAAACGGAAAAAGGCAGGCGCTGCCCCTTTTCCTTTACAGCTGTTGTCGATTGCCATGCGGTGGACAACGCCGTAAGGCAGGTCGCTGAGCCAGTTTCCTACCAGATCATTATAGCATGGTTCTCCGGCAAAGGAAATACAGGCATAACCCCGCACCTGTCCTTCCACTTCCATAACATAGCCTTCTTTCCGCTGCAAATCTCCCGCAATGGCTGCTTCGTTGGGATACCCTGTCTGCCACTGGTCTACGCCGTTTTCCCGCAGAAATACTTTCGCCTGTTCGATGAGGGCTGTAGCTGTCTGCAAATCCTTTTCTGTTGCTTTCCGAAATGTAAATGGTGCCATGTTTCTTCTTCCTTTCTTTTTCGTGTATATACACGCTTTTGGCAAAAAGGCATTACGCCTTCTGCAATTCCTGTATCTTGTAGAGGGCGCTGCGCAATGTCTGCATATTGTCTTCCCCCAGCATCTCATTGAGGTTTTCCTGCAATTGTTCCCAGATCACATCGGCTTCCTGGATTTTCTGCTGACCTGCTTCCGTCACAGCATAGCGATGGTTGCGCTTGCCCGGTTCCGCCTTATCATAGACCCAGCCCTGTTCCACCAGTATTTTCAGATTCCGGGTAACGGTGCTCCGCTCCAGATTCACATAGTCTGCCAATTCTCCTGTGCTGGCTTCTTCCAGCCGGGACAAGTGCAGCAGCAGCGAAAACTGCTTGGTGGTCATACCTGTGGACTGCAAACCCTCGTCATAATAAGCCGTAATGGCGTTGGCAGCCCGGCACAATGTAATGCAGTAACATTTGCTTTTATTGATCTGCTGATATTTCATGTTCTCCCTCTTTTCGTGTATATACACATAATATAAGTCCCTTTTGTTTTTGTCAATAGATTTTCCCAAAAGCAAAACCGGCTTTCTGTTTCCAGAAAGCCGGTTTTTGACAAACATTCTATCAAAAATTAAAGTTCTTTCGGTTTGTAAATTTTTCTTACGATGAAGATTACCAGAATCATGGATACGATTGCGATAGGCAGGTTGATGATCCAGTTCTGGATGATGGCTGTCAGCACATAGTTTACTGCAGAAACAGCCGCTACCATCATGGAATAAGGCAGCTGTGTGGAAACGTGGTTGATGTGGTCACACTGTGCACCTGTGGATGCCATGATTGTGGTATCGGAAATAGGAGAGCAGTGGTCACCGGCAACCGCACCAGCCAGTGTCGCTGCTACAGTGATAACCATCAGTTCGCTGCTGGGGTCCAGGATAGGAACTACGATAGGCAGCAGGATACCGAATGTACCCCAGGATGTACCTGTAGAGAATGCCAGGAATACGGCAATGACGAATACGATAACAGGCAGCATGACATTCAGAACGCCTGTGCTGCTCTGCAGGATACCTGCAACGAATACGTCAGCACCCAGCAGACCTGTGATACCGGACAGTGTCCAAGCAAATGTCAGGATCAGGATCGCAGGTACCATTGCACGGAAACCTTCCGGCAGACATTCCATAAATTCGTGGAATTTCAGCACACGACGAGGGATATACATGATGAATGTCAGAATCAGTGCTGCGATGGAGCCCAGAGCCAGAGCGATGGAAGCGTCACATCCTGCGAAAGCGTCTACAAAAGGTACGCCGTCGAAGAAACCACCGGTATAGATCATACCGATGACACAGCAGATGATCAGCATGATAACGGGCAGTACCAGGTCGATTACGCCGCCTTTGCCAGTTACCTGAACATCAGATGCATTTTCAAAAGGTCTTGCGTCTGTTGTGAACAGGTCGTTTTTCACCTGTGCGTTATGTTCATGCAGATACATGGGACCGAAGTCGAAGTTCAGCAGTGTCAGTGTGATCATTGTAACGATTGTCAGCAGTGCGTAGAAGTTGTAAGGGATGGAACGGATGAACAGTTCCAGACCGTTGTAGCCTTCTACTACGCCGGATACTGCTGCTGCCCAGGAAGAAATGGGAGCGATGATGCAGACAGGCGCTGCTGTTGCGTCGATGATATAAGCCAGTTTCGCACGGGAAACATTGTGTGTATCTGTTACAGGACGCATAACGCTGCCGACTGTCAGACAGTTGAAGTAGTCGTCTACGAATACCAGAACGCCCAGCAGGAATGTGGACAGCAGTGCGCCTTTTCTTGTCTTGATAACAGAAGAAGCCCATTTGCCGTATGCGGCAGAACCGCCGGCTTTGTTCATCAGTGCAACCAGTACACCCAGTACAACCAGGAAGATCAGGATACCGGCATTGCCGCTGTCAGATACGTTTGCCAGCAGACCGCCTTCTGTCTGGTTTGTAACGATAACCAGAAAAGCTTCTTTGATATTAAAGTTGGTGTAGAACAGTGCACCGGTCACAATACCTACAAACAAGGAGGAAAAAACTTCCTTTGTAATCAGTGCCAGAATGATTGCAACCAGTGGAGGTACCAGAGACCAGAAGGTTGCATACATGTTGCTTGTGATTTCTGCTGTTTCCCCTTCCGTACCGAATGCGGTGACGGTAAAGAGCAGCAGAACAGCTGAACAAACCATAAAGGTTCTCAGCCATGTGGATTTTCTTTGAAACATACCCCTTTTACTCCTCTCAAAAACATTACATCATTTATGATTGCGCCCCTTGTGTGGTTCACACTGGTGTGTTCACAAAGGCAAAAACAGCTTGCGGAGGCAATAAAAAAAGCCTGTGGCACACGCGCACAGGCTCCGCTTTTTTTCGCAGGAACAGCACACCCCAAAAAGGGGCTTGCTTTTTTTGATAGCGCTCCACAAAAGTGACAGTCCGCCGCATATTCTGCTGCGTCCCAGCCCAGGAGCCATCGGACCTGCTCCCGAACTTCGGCGGATTCCCCTTTCATCCCTTTCTGCTGTCCCGCATTTCTTCCAAAGGGCTACTGATGGTTTCCGCACCTCTATCTGTTTTATTTTCTGTCCGCCAGCTTAGCAGACATCATCTACATCATTCATACCATATCCCACATACAAAGTCAAGCCTTTCTCCTAAAAAAGGATGTTTTCTCCTGTTTTTTCCAATTTTTCTGTACTTTTTGGGGTGGACATGTTTTTTTCCTACCATTTTGCTTTTCATTTTTGCCAAAAACTGTTATGATAAATAGGCAGAAACCAAAACAATCTATAAGAAAAAGAAAGGACGGCGATACCTATGGCAACTGCTCATATTGCAGCCGAAAAAGGCGCATTCGCAAAAACCGTGCTGATGCCCGGCGATCCCCTGCGCTCTAAATTCATTGCGGAAACATTCCTGGAAAACCCTGTACTGGTAAATAATGTACGTGGTGTTCAGGGTTATACCGGCACATACAAAGGCGTACCCGTATCCGTAATGGCAAGCGGCATGGGCATTCCCTCCATCGGCATTTACAGCTATGAACTTTACAGCTTCTTTGGCGTGGAAAATATCATCCGCATCGGCTCTGCCGGCGCCATCAGCGACAAACTGCAGCTGCGTGACATCGTGGCAGGCATGTCCTCCCACACCAATTCCAACTTTGCCGCACAGTACAACCTGCCCGGCACATACGCACCTACCGCAGACTACACACTGCTTTCCACAGCAGTAGAATCCGCAAAGGATCTGGGTCTGGATCTGAAAGTAGGTCCTCTGCTTTCTTCCGACACATTCTATGATGATGACGAAGAAGCACTGCACAAATGGGCAAAAATGGGCGCTCTGGCAGTAGAAATGGAATCCGCAGGTCTGTATATGAACGCGGCTCGTCTGGGCAAACGCGCGCTGGCAATGGTAACCATTTCCGATATGCCTTTCACCGGCGAAGCAACTACACCAGAAGAACGCCAGAACACATTCACACAGATGATGGAAATCGCGCTGGAAACAGCTATCCGCATGGACAAACTGTAATACCGCAAGATCGACATTTGACAACACAAAAGCCTGTATGCGAAAAAGCGTACAGGCTTTTTTACAAAACCAATGCCTTTTTCGGGGACAGGCATCAGAAAGAAAGGGGCTTTTTGTATGTTCAGACAGATTCACACCGGCGGCATTTATAACCTCTATCCGCTGGAAGGCAGCAGCCAGTGGTATTGGGGCATGGACTGCACCGGCGGCGACCTTTACGAAGCAGAGGAACTTTTTACGGATGGGCACCAAGTTGACCGGACGCGGCTGATCTTTATCCATCAGCCTGATGGAAAAGTGGTGGAACCGGTTCCAGCCAGGAAAGGGCAGTATTTCGGTCGCCCTCTGTTCTACGAAAACAAAATCATCCTCCTTGTGGCTGATTTTCCGGAAAAACAGCTTCGCATCCTTGCCTATGAACCGGAAACAGAAATCATATCCACCCTTGCCACACTGCCCCGCTCAATCACAGAGGATTGCTACAATTTACAATTGAAGCTTTCTCCTTTGATGCTGGCGCGTCAGGGGCAGGAAAACACATTGGAAATCCTTTTCCCCCTGCAGAAAACATATGCCATGGACTTACGGGAATCCTTCCGGTTCCGCCAAGGGGACGAGCTGTACTTTGAAACCTGGTATGAAGACCCGGATTACCGGGATGAAATCGTCATTCGGGATTTTCACACAGGCAATGTCCTACGTCGCCTTCCCGGTATCCTTATGACGACGCCCGACGGGCAGGTATGGATGCTGGACTAAATATAAAGAAAGAACCTGTATTCAAATGAACACAGGTTCTTTCTTTTTAGGAATCATAATCAGTTTTCAAATCAATTCTCATAAGCCAGTGTCTGGAAGGCACGGGATACAGCTACCCCTGCTTCCGCTGTCTTGTTCCGACGCAGCAGACAGAAGGAAGTCTGCCGTTCCGCTGCCAGGAACATCCAGTAGCCGATGAGGGCGCCCAATGTGTTCATAAGCAGGTCGTCCACGTCTGTGGTTCTGCCGCAGAACATCTGCAATACCTCAATGGCAAAAGATGTGCCGAAACCAAAGAGCAGCACATGATTTTCTGTGCGGTACTGCTTCCACAGCAGCGGCACCAGAAAGCCCATGGGTACAAAAAGGAAAAAGTTCAGCAGATACTGCAAAGGACATGCGAAAATATCAATGAACAATTCAAAATTGAAGTAAGGCGCAAACACCGGTTTTGTAAACAGCAGCCGGAACACGCCCGTCACTGCCACAAGCCCTGCCACATAAAAGGCAAAGAGCCATAAACCAATCCGATGGGTCTTGGGAGTATATTTTCCCGCGAATACCGTCTGCCACATCCACAGCACCGGTATCATAAACGAAAAAATCCAGATACTTTCCCAAACCATACGATACATCCAACTGATCACGGGTACTCCCCCTTTCTATTTTTTCAATCTGCATCTAGGATACACCATAATTATTAAGTTTTTTTGTAGAAAACCTTCCAAATTCCTAACAAAACGTATAAAAACATCTTAAATGCTATACAAAAACCATGGTTTCTCCCATTTTTCCGCCATTGCCGTATTGACAAACGTTCATTCTTCTTGGTAAAATAACTTGTCGGTGATTGAAAAAATCAAGATTCACCCACTTTATGCATCAAATTTGCCATTCAATCCCGTCAAAGGGATTGCTGTAAGCAAAATTTGATGTTTTTTTATTGCCAAATTACAGGTTCACCTGTTTTTGATTTCAAATCATTTTAAAACAATTGAAAGTAAGTAGGAGGTATTTCATTATGGCAGGTACTATTTCCAGAGGTATTAAAGCACCCATCATCAGACAGGGCGATGATATCGTAAAAATCGTTGCAGATTCCGTTCTGACAGCTGCACAGGAAGACGGCTTCCAGCTGCATGAAAAAGACGTTATCTGTGTAACAGAAGCAGTTGTTGCAAGAGCTGACGGCAACTACGCTTCCACAACAGACATCGCTGAAGACGTAAAAGCAAAACTGGGCGGCGAAACCATCGGTGTGGTATTCCCCATCCTGAGCAGAAACCGTTTCGCAATCTGCCTGCGCGGTATCGCAAAAGGCGCGAAAAAAGTTGTTCTGATGCTGAGCTATCCTTCCGACGAAGTTGGCAACCACCTGTTCGACATGGATCTGCTGGATGACAGCGGCGTAAATCCTTACACAGACGTGCTGACACTGGAAGACTACCGCCGTATTTTCGGTTATATCAAACACCCCTTCACAGGCGTGGACTATGTTGAATACTACGCTGACCTGATCAAAGAAGAAGGCGCAGAAGCTGAAATCGTATTCGCAAACCATCCCGAAGCAATCGTGAAATTCACAAAGAACGTACTGTGCTGCGACATCCACACAAGAGCGCGTTCCAAACGTCGTATCCTGGCAGCAGGCGGCGAAAAAGTCCTGACACTGGACGAAATCCTGAACGCTCCCGTAAACGGCAGCGGCTTCAACCCTCAGTATGGTCTGCTGGGCTCCAACAAAGCAACAGAAGATACAGTAAAACTGTTCCCCAAAAACGCACAGGAAGTTGCTGAAAACATCCAGAAAGAAATCATCGCACGTACTGGCGTAAAAGTAGAAGCTATGATCTACGGCGACGGCGCATTCAAAGATCCCGTTGGTAAGATTTGGGAACTGGCTGACCCCGTTGTTGGCGCTGGCTTCACAGAAGGCCTGAACGGTCTGCCCAACGAAGTAAAACTGAAATATCTGGCAGACAACGACTTTGCTGATCTGTCCGGCGAAGCTCTGGCAGACGCTATCCGTCAGCGCATCAAAGAAAAAGACGCTGACCTGAAAGGCAACATGGTTTCCGAAGGTACAACACCTCGTCGTCTGACAGACCTGATCGGTTCCCTGTGCGACCTGACCAGCGGCAGCGGTGACAAAGGTACACCTATCGTTCTGGTTCAGAACTACTTCAACAACTACGCAAACTAATCAACTGAGCAGATACAAAAAGCCTGATTTTGCGAAAAATCAGGCTTTTTTCTACATTGAGAAAGGAGTTTTTCCATGTCTTATCCCTCCATTACACTGAAAAAAGGCGAAGGCCGTACCCTGAAGTCCGGCGGACTGTGGGTATTCGACAACGAAATCGCCGCTGTTTCTCCCGACGTGGTCAACGGGGAAATGGTTTCTGTGCTGGACTTCGACGGCTACCCCATGGGCGTTGGTTTTTACAATCACCATTCCAAAATCACCGTCCGCATGATGAGCCGCCACGCTGATACTGTCATTGACGAGGCATTCCTCCGCCGTCGGGTTGAGGACGCATGGTATTACCGCAAAAAAACCGTTGACACATCTTCCTGCCGTGTGATTTTCGGGGAAGCGGACTACCTGCCCGGCTTGGTAGTAGATAAATTCTCTGATGTGCTGGTGGTACAGTCTTTGGCACTGGGCATCGACCGTCTGAAAGAAACCATCATCCGCCTGCTGCTGGAAACACTGGCAAAAGACGGTATCCACATCCGCGGCGTATACGAACGCAGTGACGCTAAAGTTCGTTTGCAGGAAGGCATGGAACGGGAAAAAGGCTTCCTGTCCGCACCTTTCGACACCAAAGTAGAAATCGTAGAAAACGGCGTACATTATATGGTAGACGTGGAAGATGGTCAGAAAACAGGCTTCTTTTTAGACCAGAAATACAACCGCCTTGCCATCCAGAAACTGTGCAAAGGGGCAAAGGTACTGGACTGCTTTACCCACACAGGCTCTTTTGCACTGAATGCCGGCATCGCTGGAGCAGAAAGCGTACTGGGTGTAGACGCTTCCCAGCTGGCAGTGGATCAGGCAACAGAAAACGCCAAACTGAATGGACTGGAAAACACCGTACGTTTCCAGTGCTGCGACGTATTCTCTCTCCTGCCGGAACTAGAAGAAAAAGGCGAGAAATTCGACGTCATCATTCTGGACCCTCCCGCTTTCACAAAGTCCAGAAGCTCTGTGAAAAACGCCACCAAAGGCTATCGGGAAATCAACCTGCGTGCCATGAAACTGCTGAAAGACGGCGGTTTTCTGGCAACATGCTCCTGCTCTCACTTCATGACGTATGAGCTGTTCACCCAGACCATTGGGCAGGCGGCAAAGAATGTGCATAAACGCCTGCGTCAGGTGGAATACCGTACTCAGTCTCCTGACCATCCTATTCTTTGGGCAGCAGATGAGTCTTATTATCTGAAATTCTATATTTTCCAAGTAACTAATCAATATTGATTTATACGTTATCATAACCCCCGATTTTTCGGGGTTTTTTCATTTCACCTTTGCATATCTTTTCATAAATTATCATGGATAGAAATAAAAATAATGGACAAATAATGGACAGATAATGGACAAGTGATAGTATGACAAGCTGCCTATATTTCCGCTTCCTTCGCCGCTTCTTTTGCAGCTATTTCTGAACACAATACACCTTTATTTCCTGTATACCTTCACCCATATATAGGTGTCTTTTCTACTCATTAAGCTACCCCATAGATGCTATTTTTCCACACCATATCCCCTATGCTTTTTATAGGTATCTTCTGCAAATTCTGAACATATAACGGCTTATATCTTGCTATCATTTCCCCCTTTTATCTGTATACGACTTGACGTATAAGCGCCCTTTTTTATATGTAAAAACATCCTTTTTGGCGTGCCAAAACGCCTTACCCCCATTTGGCACGCCTTTGGCATTTTTTAATAGGCTGAAAATCTTGATAACTCAATGTTTTTACGGAAAATTTGTGTTTTCCAAAAATCCACCTATAAAAAAGTGGGGTTCTAAGTCAAATTTTTTTACTGATTATTTTATATGGCTATATCATAATTTTTCTTTGCCGTGTCCGTGCTATATTCTCTGCACACTTTTTCTTTTATCGAAATGAATTTTAGAAGCAGTATCAGCCCCTAAACATCAAGCATGATTTCTTTTGCCGGATCAGATTTCTTTTTTAATAACAGCGGCTTCCTTTTTCGTTCTCTTTTCTTTCTGCAGAACAGATTTCTTTTCCCAGGTCAGATTCCCTTTTGCAAATTGGCGACTCTCTTTTGCAGTATGATTTCTTTTCCCCAATCAGATTTCTTCTCCCAGGTCAGATTCCCTTTTGCAAATTGGCGGCTCTCTTTTGCAATATGATTTCTTTTTTCCCGTCAGATTTCTTACCGCAAAACTCCCCCTCCGCATCCCATGACCTTTTCTTTTTCCCGATCAGGTTTCTTTTCCGCAATCGGTTGCGGTTTTGCCCTCTGGGCAATCTTCGCCGCTTCGTCTGACCTGCTGCCGGAAGCGGCACAGGCAGGCAGACAGGCGGCGGCATATCCCCATTACATTTCCCAGACAAACAAAAAGCCACTCTCACTTTCTCCATAAGTGGCGAAAAGCGGAAGCGGCTTCTTTTCATTGATAAAAAATGATGGAAAATAATGTTGTATCGTGTTAATATAGAGCAAGGGTTACCGTTTGGCGGTTCAGTCACTTTCCCACGAGGGGAGGTGATACGATGGTTACATATAATGAATTGTTTCAATTTTGTTTAGTAATCATTGGCGTTATCACCTTATGCCATCTGCATAAGAGATAATAAAAATCGACCGCCTAACCTGCGAAGTTAGACGGTCTAACACCAAATTATTTTGGACTGACCGCCCTTCCAAAAGCGGTAACCCTCTTTCTAAGATTATATTACAGCCTTTGCAAATAAATTGCAAGGGCTTTTTTATTGGCTACTGTGCAAATACTCATAGTGTTATGATGTGAGTTTGATTCACCCCATCTGATATAACGAAACGTTCGCCCAGCCTATGAGTCCCTGTTTTAGGGAGTCACGTTTTGTTACCCCCATACAGCCACGCACAAGCCCATACAAAGCCCCTGACCTTACCGCCTATCATTCCCCCTCCCGCTTCCGCTGCACCCTGCCGAATAGGTCAGCGCTTGACCGTAGACAATTTTATGATGGCTACCTGATACGAATTAGATTCGTGTTAGCTTATTGTAACGGGCTAAGTCTAATTTATGGGGTATCACAACAAATTGCGATAAGCGGAAGCGGCACAGCACACCTTGCCATGGTGCAAGAATAGCCGCCGAAATTGGTACAGGTTTTGGGCGGTTGTGGTACTGCCTAAGCCCAGCTTAGCCGCCTTCCTCGTCCCGCTTCATAGCTTCCTCTATGGCTCTATTGATAAATGCGTTCATGCTTTCTCCCTGCGCTTCTGCATGGGCTCTTATCTCGCCCTTTTTGCCTTTGATAACAATCAAATTGATACGATCATAGGCTTTCGCTATATATTTATTTTGCGCTCGTGTTGATGCTTTTCCCATGATTTCCCCCTCCTTATCAAAAAATATGTAAAAAGTGTTATATTACAAAGTAATCATATAACACTTTCGTCATATTACGCAACTATATATATTATACAATATCGTTGCGTAACATTTGTTTATGTTGCCTATTTCCCATCGTTGCATAATTATATATACTATCGGTAACGGTCAAGGATAACTTTCTTATATTGGCAGGAATAAAAAGCCGCCGGAAGCGGCACGGGCAGACGATCAGGTGGCACAGCCCCCACAATGCCCAGGCAAATAAATAGCCACTCTCACTTTTCCCAAAAAGTTGGGAAAAAGTGGAAGCGGCTGGAAGCGGGTTTCATGGGTCTTAATAATTTCCATAAACCTGTTGACTTTTGGAACTCATAAATATATAATTATATTATGGAACTCAAAAGTGAGGTGATGATGTGAGTCCACGCACAGGCAGACCAATAGTAGGCGAACCAAAAGTAAATGATATTAAGGTTCGGCTTGACGATACCACACACAATAAACTCTTAGACTATTGTCAAGAACACGGTATCTCAAAAGCCGAAGCAATCAGACAAGGTATTCACCTGCTGTTGGATTCAAAAAAATAACGCAAACGGGGTTGAGTTTGGCGACCGTCCCGAATGCGTTATGCAAGTGAAGTTTCCTTCAGTAAATATTATACCATGCTGAAGGGACTTCTTTCAACTACTTAATTTGAAAGGGGTTTTATCGTATGAAAAACAACATGGAATACATCACCAAAAGTATCACTGACATTGATATTGCTGTCGAACAGCTTGACTTTCGCGCAGAACAGTTAAAGGATCTGGCTTTTACACTATGGAACAGTATGCAGAGTACCGATTTAGGCTCCCCTGTTTCTCCCCAGCATATCAATACAGCCTTTCTTCTGTATTCACTGTTAGAGGAATTTTCCGAGGCTATGTTCGAGCCGTTAACAGAACTCAATGAATTATATTCTTCTCTTAATGCAAAAAAAGGTAGGAGGTGAAGCGAATGTATAAAGGCATGGCAAACTTTGTCCAGCGGCGGCGGCTGGCTCTTGCGCATCATTTAGAGAGTGCCAAAGAGTACACCATGGAAGGCTTATTTTATGAGCAGATGGAAACATCTTCTAACATTGGTATGTTATTTAACCTATTAGACGAATTGGATTCCGAAGATATTTGCGTTTTTGGCACGTCTGAAGGCGAGGTGAAATTATGAGCAAACACAGAAATCCTTGTAGGGGTTCTATCACATGTATATGCCCCTATGCGGCATCCTGTCCCGCTTCCTTCCGCTTCCCTGCCGTCACTATGTCGATCATGCAAGACCTTGCAAAGATTGACAATCAAAATTATTTATATTTGATCTGGACTTTTGTTCGTGGCTTAGCTTATCCAAAGCAAAAGCAACAATAAATCTATAAAGGGTGTCCGCTTCTGCGGCACTCTTTTTCTTTGCCCTTATACGCCCCTCTGTGCGCCCGTATGCCCTGCCCTATTGCTTCCCCTTGCCGTTCCTCTTGCCCTTGTCAGCTTACCCCCTGCCGCTTCCTGCTGGCTATCTGTGACCGTATCCAAATTACGCCCACCACCCGCCGCCGTTTGGCTGCCCTTTGCCTGTGTGTCCTCTGCCTTTTCCGTTCTACTTAGCTTTTATGTATACACTATATTGTATTCATATAAGCTAGGAAAGAGCGTTTTTCCAGCCAACGCAGACCACAATATCTAGGGTGTCAACCAATACAACACCCCCTAAATTTAGGGGGTATCCCTGTCCCTTTTACCACTTGCCCTATATATCCAACGCCATTTCTAAAAAATTTTTTACGTTTGCATGCAACAGTTCCGTGTGGGAAACGCCTTCTCAATTTCTAAAACGAAGTATGGGGGGATACTTTTTTCTTCCAGACAGCCAGCACAGGCAAAGCCCTTGCCCTCCTACACTGCCGGACTTTGCACCACTGATACATCTTGCCGCCTTGCGTTCTGGTTTCCGCTGATCTACTGCCGTCCCACTTCCCCATTGGACAGCCTTTCCCCCTTGGTCTGGGGTTCTTTTTTTATTGTGCAGTCATACAAAAATTATATGTTTCCCCCGTCAAAACAACGAAAAACAATATTAAAACGACTTATTTTTATATGTTTTTTCGTCACTTTTTTATTACACTGATTTCTCCACAATATCCCCATGTCAGTATTTGCCGCCTTGCGTTGCCTTGTCCCGCTTCCTGCCACTTCTCTCCGGCTCTCACAGGCTGTCTAAAGCCCTTTCAAGTTCTTATGCTCTATATACTGTGACAACCGTTTTCCCCTCTCTGTCCTGCTCATAGACCGCACAGCATTGTTTACAATCCCCCTTCCCTTCGCAGGCTTACAGCCTAGCACAGCCGCCATCTGGGCATAGTTATAGCCCTGATAGAAATAATAGTTTACTGCCATCCGTTCCCCCTCTGGCAATTCCTCTACACACGCCCGCACATCTGCCCGTAACTGTTCCATATACAGGCGTTCTTCCGCTTCTTCTATGCTGTTATGCTTATCAGGTATCAGCTCGTATAAAGTGCCTTTTTCGTCCTCACTGTCCTTTATCTGCCGATCTAGGGAAGCGGCTTCATTCAGAATTACCCGTCTTGATGTCCGCACACCACAAGCCCCCCGAAAAGCGTTGTGTAAATGATATTTGATATAGGTATTGAACATATAGCCCTTTGTTTCATCATAGGCGCTGACCGCTTCCAGCATGGCAAAATAGCCTTCCTGTATTAAGTCCTCTAGCGTTACGCCTGCCCTTGCACATAAGACTGCCTTTGCCCTACACCACCGATAGGCATATAGCCGGATAATGCCAAGCACGTTTTGCCATAGGGTCACTTCTGCCGCCTTGTCCCCCTGCTTTATACGCTTTGCCGCTTCCTCATTCGTCATACATTCCACCACACTTTCTTATATGCCTTTCCAGAGCCGCCCTTATGCCGTCTGGCGTTTCCTCTTGCCCTAAGTGCTGTGCTACATCTCGCCAACTCATATCGAGCAAATAACGACAGATAGCCGCCGTCCTTATCCGTAGGTCTGGTATCCTGTCTATGGCTGCTTTGATTGTCCGTAATTTGTAATTACATATTCTCATATCATGGTAAAGCCTTTCTACTTCCGCTAAATCCCCCGCCTCTTCGGCTTTGTCCTTCTCGTCTAACAGCTTAATAATATCTCTGCTGATCTTCTGGGCTTCTCTCAATTCTTCCAGTGTCACTTCTCATTCACTCCTAA
>CATZIM010000011.1 GCA_958420075.1 uncultured Clostridia bacterium
TGATCAGGGAAGGACCTTTGTAAGCTTCTGCTTCTTTCAGGGCTTTGATCAGCTGTGCAGGGTTAGCGCCCAGAGCAACCTGTGCAACGTAGATGTAGCCGTAGCTCATTGCCAGCATACCCAGGTCTTTCTTCACAGTTGCTTTACCGCCTGCTGCGAACTGTGCCACAGCGCCGATAGGTGTTGCTTTAGAGGACTGACCGCCTGTGTTGGAGTAAACTTCTGTGTCAACAACCAGTACGTTTACGTCTGCGCCGGAAGCCAGTACGTGGTCCAGACCGCCGTAACCGATGTCGTATGCCCAGCCGTCGCCGCCGTACATCCACATGGATTTCTTGGTCAGGTGTTCTTTGTTGTCCAGAATGAAGGCTTTCAGGTCTGCTGCTTCGCCGCTTACGGAAACTTTTTCCAGAGCTGCCAGCAGAACTTTGGTGTCTTCTTTGCTTCTGTGACCGTCATCGTAGTTTGCCAGCCATACGTCAGCTGCTGCTTTCAGATCTGCATCGTCGGTGAGAGCCAGCAGTTCTTTCAGCTTCATAGTTACGCGTTCTCTCTGCTGTTCTACTGCCAGAACCATACCCAGGGAGAATTCTGCGTTATTTTCAAACAGGGAGTTGCTCCATGCGGGGCCCCAGCCTTCTTTGTTTGTTGTGTAAGGTACGCAAGGTGCAGCAGCGCCCCAAGCCTGTGTGCAGCCTGTAGCGTTTGCCAGATACATGCGATCGCCGTACAGCTGTGTCATCAGTTTTGCGTAAGCTGTTTCGCCGCAGCCTGCACATGCGCCGGAGAATTCCAGCAGAGGCTGTTCGAACTGAGAACCTTTTACGCTGTATTTGTCCATAGGGTTCTTCTTATCGGACAGAGCAAGAGAGAAGTCCCAGTTAGGCTGTTCGTGCATCTGTGTATCCAGAGGTTTCATTACCAGTGCTTTTTCTTTTGCGGGACATGCTGTTACGCAGACACCGCAGCCCTGGCAGTCCAGAGGATCCACCTGGATGCGGAAACGATACTGAGCGATTTCGCCAGCGCCTTTTGCGGGTTCTGTTACGTAGCCTTCGGGGGCGTTCTTCGCTTCTTCTTCTGTCAGCAGGAAAGGACGGATACATGCGTGAGGACATACGTAAGAACACTGGTTACACTGGATACATTTTGTTGCATCCCATTCGGGAACGTCGATGGCAACACCACGTTTTTCGTAAGCGGAAGTACCCAGAGGTACAGTACCGTCTTCTCTGCCAACGAATACGGATACGGGCAGGGAGTCGCCTTTCAGTGCGTTCATGGGAACCAGCAGTTTTTCAACATATTCAGGCAGAACGCGTTTGATTTCTTCTTTGTCCACGTCTTTTGCGTCTTTCCAGCTTTCGGGAACGTCGATCTTCACCAGACCTGTCAGACCTGCGTCTACGGCCGCATAGTTCATGTTAACGACTTTTTCACCTTTTTTGCCGTAAGATTTTTCGATGGCTGCTTTCATGTAGCCAACTGCGTCATCAACGGGGATGATGTTTGCCAGTTTGAAGAATGCGGACTGCAGAACGGAGTTTGTTCTGTTGCCCAGACCGATTTCACGGCAGATTTCAACAGCGTCGATGGTATAGAAATTGATGTTGTTGTTTGCGATGTAACGTTTTACTTCAGCAGGCAGATGTTTTTCCAGTTCTTCGCCTTTCCAGCCGCAGTTCAGCAGGAAAGTACCGCCGGGTTTGATTTCGGAAACGATATCATATTTGGAGATGTAGGACTGGTTGTGGCATGCCACAAAGTCTGCTTTGAATACCAGATAGCTGGAGCGGATAGGCACATCACCGAAACGCAGGTGAGATTTTGTGATACCGCCGGATTTTTTGGTGTCATATTCAAAGTATGCCTGTGCGTATTTATCTGTATGGTCACCGATGATCTTGATGGAGTTTTTGTTTGCACCAACAGTACCGTCGGAGCCCAGACCCCAGAATTTGCATGCGATTGTGCTTGCGTCTGTTACTTCGGGTTCTGCGCCAACTTCGATGGATGTCATGGAAACGTCATCAATGATACCAACGGTGAAGTGGTTTTTCTTTTCGCCTTTCATGTTGTCAAAGACAGCAACAACCTGTGCGGGTGTTACGTCTTTGGAGGACAGACCGTATCTGCCTGCCAGTACCAGAGGAGTTCTGCCTGCTTCTGTCAGTGCGGAACATACATCCTGGTACAGAGGTTCGCCCAGTGCGCCGGGTTCTTTTGTTCTGTCCAGAACGGTAACGATTTTTGCTGTTTCAGGCAGTGCGCCCAGGAAATGTTTCAGGGAGAAAGGACGGTACAGGTGAACCTGCAGGAAACCAACCTTTTCGCCTTTTGCTGTCAGGTGTTCTACAACTTCCTGTGCAGCGCCTGTGATGGAACCCATAGCGATCAGAACGTGTTCTGCGTCGGGTGCGCCGAAGTAGTTGAACAGCTGATAGTTTCTGCCTGTGATTTTGTTGATTTCGTGCATGTAGTTTTCCACGATTTCAGGCAGACGTGTATAGAAAGGTGTCTGTGCTTCTCTGTTCTGGAAGAATACGTCAGGGTTCTGTACGGTAGAACGCTGTACGGGATGTTCAGGGTTCAGCGCGTTTTTGCGGAATTTGCGCAGTGCGTCTTCATCCAGCAGTTTTGCGATGTCTTCGTAGTCCATAACTTCGATTTTCTGCAGTTCGTGAGAAGTACGGAAACCGTCGAAGAAATGCATGAAAGGTACGCTGCCTTTGATGGCTGCCAGATGTGCTACGCCGCCCAGGTCCATAACTTCCTGTACGGAAGCGGAGGAAAGCATTGCCACACCAATCTGACGACAAGCCATAACGTCGGAATGGTCGCCGAAGATGGAGAAAGCATGTGTACCAACGGTTCTGGAGCTTACATGGAATACGCCGGGTTTGAGCTGACCGGCAATACGGTAAATGCCGGGGATCATCAGCAGCAGACCCTGAGAAGCTGTGTATGTAGTTGTCAGAGTACCAGCTTCCAGTGCGCCGTGCATAGCACCTGCGGCACCTGCTTCGGATTCCATTTCTACCAGACGTACTGTCTGACCAAAGATGTTCTTCTTGCCGTTTGCAGACCAGCTGTCAACGTGTTCTGCCATGGGAGAAGAGGGGGTAATGGGGTAAATGGTAGCTACTTCTGTAAATGCGTAAGAGATATAAGCAGCTGCTTCATTCCCGTCCATGGTTTTCATAATTTTTGTGTTCATGGAAAAACTCCTTTCATATAAATAAAATGTCCCCGTAATAACTGTAATTTTATGATAATGTATTCTGCATACACTGTCAAGAAATTACCAAGAAGAAAATAAAAAAAGTCAATTTGTTTGACATTCGACGGGAATTTTATGCAATTTGCCCATAAAAAATTCGGGAAAAAGGAGAAAACAGGAAAAATAGAGCAAAAATGAGATGGAATATCTGTGTACGGAAAAAAGAAAAAACAATAATTTATTGTATTTTCGTTGATACATCGCCAAAATAACAGGCGGTGACATTTCCGCGGAAATGGAAACAACAGGAAAATTAAGAAAAACAAAGGCCTAAATCTCGAAAAAACAAAGGATTGTATGACAAAAAATGCAAAAAGATTGTTTATGAATTAACAAATGGGAGGTGTTTCCATGGAAATCATCAACATCACATGTCTGCGGCAGAAATCCCAGCGGCACCGTCCCAAATGGGTGGGGAAACTGCCGGAAAGATTGGCGGAGAAATGGCAGCTGAAGTATTGCCCCTGGGTGGAAACAGCAGAGGGCTGCTGGTGTTTGCAAACAGACCGGGATGGCTGTTTTTTGCCTCCATGGCGGGAAAAAGCCAGAGAGCTGCTGGAACAGGCAGCAAAGCAGGGGGCAAAAATCGCCCTTTCTCCCATGGCGGCAGACCTGCCCCAAGATATTTTGCCCTTTGCCACAGGACGAAAACTCTATGCCATATTCGGAGCGGAAGGGGCAGCCACAGGACTGGAAGCCATGGGCAAACGGCCGGAAGGAGCATCTTTTGTGGTGGCAGACGGCGGCGGATGGGAAACGGAAGCGGTGCTGGCGGCTTTACCCGGCTGGGTGAACCGTCTGGGCATCCTCACAGACCGCCAGCCTTTTTTCGTGTCCTGGCAGGAACGGTTTCTGGAGGAAAGAGGGCTGGTGGTGGAAGTGTTCAGCTCCGTAGGCTATGGGGTTTTTCGAGAGGCGGATGTGGTGCTTTCCTGTGCCAAGGGCAATGGCGCCATGGCTTATGCGCTGGCGGAAGGGGCTGTGTTTCTGGATTTGGTGGGCAATGGTACCGTTACGGAGAGTATTGCTCTTCGCCGCTCGGATGTGCTGGCGGCAGACGGCTTTTTCTTCGGCACCCAAAAAGAGATGGAAGCAGGCGCCCTGACAGAAGCCCGTGCATATTGTGAAAACCAGATGTTTCGGGCATATTTTAACGCGCTGGGAGCGGAAAAAGCGGCGGAGGCAAAAGCCCAGCTGGGACAGCTTTGTCCCGTTGGTTTTCTTCTGGGTGGAAAAAGACGAAAAATTCCGAAAAAACAGGGATAAAATCGCATTTTCCCGGGAGAAAACATTGACAAAATTACTTACCTTAGTATATAATTTATCAATGAATTTTCGGAGGGCATTTCGGTAAGCCCTCCCTTTTCCTTGTAATATCAAGGAAAATCCCTATTTTTGAAAAATTGGATAAAACCCGCAAGGAGATGAAATAAGCAATGGCAGAAGCAAAAAAAGTAGTTATGACCTATGACGGTCTGAAAAAAATGGAACAGGAACTGGAAAACCTGAAAACCGTACGCAGAAAAGAAGTAGCAGAAAAGATCAAAGAAGCCAGAGGACAGGGCGACTTGTCTGAAAACGCCGAATATGACGCTGCGAAAGAAGAACAGGGCGAAATCGAAAGCCGTATCGTACAGCTGGAAAACCTGCTGCGCAACGCGGAAGTTATTGACGAAGACGTGCTGAAAATGGACGTAGTTAACCTGGGCTCCAAAGTAACAGTACTGGACGTGGAATTTGACGAAGAAATGGAATACACCATCGTTGGTTCCACAGAAGCAGACCCTATGAACGGCAGAATCTCTAACGAATCCCCTCTGGGCATGGCACTGCTGGGTCAGAAGGTAGGCGCAACCGTTATGGCAGATACACCCGACGGCGAAGTAGCATTTAAAATTCTGAACATCCAGAAATAATTTTATTTTTGCATAAGAGAACACGGAAACGGAGGAAAACAAAGTGGCAGAACAGAACAACCAGCCTGCACAGGAAATGACACAGCAGGAACTGAGCGAACAGATCAAAATCAGACGGGAAAAACTGGCACAGCTTCAGGCTGAAGGCAAAGACCCCTTTGAAATTACAAAATGCGAAGTAACACATCACAGCGATGAAATCAAAGATAACTTCGACGAACTGGAAGGCAAAGACGTTGCCATCGCCGGCAGACTTATGAGCAAACGTATCATGGGTAAAGCGTCCTTCTGCAACATCCAGGACAGAAACGGCAACATCCAGTCTTATGTAAGCCGTAACGACATCGGCGATGAAGCTTATGCCGCATTCAAAAAATTCGACATCGGCGACCTGATCAGCATCAAAGGCTTCGTATTCAAAACAAAAACAGGGGAAGTTTCCGTACACGCAAAAGAAGTGACACTGCTGTCCAAGAGCCTGCAGGTACTGCCCGAAAAATTCCACGGTCTGAAAGACCAGGAACTGCGTTACCGTCAGAGATATCTGGACCTGATCGTAAACCCCGAAGTGCGTGACACATTCATCAAACGTTCCCGCATCATCACAGAAATCCGTAAATTCCTGGATGGCAAGGGCTTCCTGGAAGTGGAAACACCTGTACTGCAGACCATTCCCGGCGGTGCTTCCGCAAGACCTTTCATCACACACCATAACACACTGGATATCGACATGTACTGCCGTATCGCCCTGGAACTGCCTCTGAAACGTCTGATCGTCGGCGGTTTTGAACGTGTGTATGAAATCGGCCGTGTATTCCGTAACGAAGGTATCTCCGTTCGTCATAACCCCGAATTCACCCTGATGGAACTGTATCAGGCTTACACAGACTACAACGGCATGATGGACATCACAGAAGAAATGTTCCGTACCGTTGCTCAGAACGTACTGGGTACCACAAAAGTGGTTTACGGCGGTCACGAACTGGATCTGGGCAAACCTTTCGCAAGAAAGACAATGGTGGACGCTGTTAAAGAATTCTCCGGCGTAGACTTCGACCAGGTAGCTGATACAGCAGAAGCAAAGAGAATCGCTGACGAACATCATGTAGAATATGAAGAACGTCATGTAAAAGGCGATATCCTGAACCTGTTCTTCGAAGAATTCGTAGAAAAGAACCTGATTCAGCCTACATTCATCATTGACTACCCCGTAGAAATCTCTCCTCTGACAAAGAGAAAACCCGATAAACCGGAATTCACAGAACGTTTCGAACTGTTTATCGTTGGTAGAGAATACGGCAACGCATACTCCGAACTGAATGACCCCATCGACCAGCGTCATCGTTTCGAATATCAGGAATACCTGAGAGAAGCAGGCGACGACGAAGCAAACATGATCGACGAAGACTTCCTGACAGCTCTGGAATATGGTATGCCTCCTACAGGCGGTCTGGGCGTAGGTATCGACAGATTCGTTATGCTGCTGACAGAATCCGTTTCCATCAGAGACGTTATTCTGTTCCCCACAATGAAACCCCTGGACATGCCTAAGAAAGCAGAAACAAAAGCTCCTGCTGCTGTGGCTGCTCCCGTTACAGAAAAAATCGACTTCTCCAACGTAAAGGTAGAACCTTTGTTTGAAGAATTCGTGGACTTCGATACATTCGCAAAATCCGACTATAGAGCCGTAAAAGTAAAAGCATGTGAAGCAGTGCCTAAGAGCAAAAAACTGCTGAAATTCGTGCTGGATGACGGCAGCGGCACAGATCGTGTGATCCTGAGCGGTATCCACGATTACTATGAACCCGAAGAACTGGTAGGCAAGACCTGCATCGCGATCACAAACCTGCCTCCTCGTAACATGATGGGCATTGATTCTTGTGGTATGCTGATCTCTGCTGTTCATGAAGTGGATGGTCACGAAGGTCTGAACCTGCTGATGGTGGATGACAGAATCCCCGCAGGTGCAAAACTGTACTAATTAATAAGTAGAAATGTAAAAGGCGTTTTCTCGTAAGAGGAAACGCCTTTTTTGTACCAAATAGGCATAACAAAACCCCCTTTTGTATCATCATTCGTTCCGATACAAAAGGGGGTTCGTTTTTCAGAGGGAGTTTTTTCTATCTTTATGCAGATTGTTTTGCTACTTTTTCAGCTTTTTTTGCCTGATTGATTGCCAGAATCTGTGCACGTTTTTCTTTTGTCATGCGCAGCCAGATCAATGTCAGCAGGATACCTGCGGCGATTGTCAGTGTCAGCAGGATAAAGAAGATTCTATAGCCTGCAACGCCGGGGTATTTGTCCAGCATTGCCCCTGCAACGAAAGGACAGATTGCTTCGGGCAGGTAGCCGATGCAGCAGATAAAGCCAATGGCAGTACCAACGATTTCAGGAGGACAATCGATTTCTGCCATGATGGCAAAATGCATACTCTGGCATACATACATGGTGGAGAAGATCAATACGCATGCAATCAGAATGGGGATGATGCCTGCGGATGCTGGCATGAACAGAACGATGCACATGCCGATAACCATGACGATCTGTCCCAGCAGCATCACTTTGGAGCTGTTGATGCGGTCACCCAGGATACCTGCCCCAAATGCAGCTACAGGACGGATATACTGAGAGGAAGAGGACAGCATTGCTGCAAACAGTGTGCTTGCGCCAAATACCTCTGTTACATAGGGAGAGATATAGTAATAACTCAGGTTCATGGTGTATGTTGTGAAGATGATACCGATCATCAGCCAGATGGAAGGCATCTTCAGCAGTCTGCCGATCATTTTCAGGCTAAAGCCGTCACTGCCTTCTTCTTTGGATTCTTTCAGTCCTCTCAACAGGAAAATGCTTACGACACCAAGCAAAACGGTTCCGCCGGAAAAGAAGGTAATGATCCATTTGATACCCATGCTTTCGCTGCCGGCAGCCATCATTCTGCCAAAAATGATTGCAGCAACAGCCAGATATACGGCATTGGTAATACCGCGACCGCCTTCAAAAATACCGAAAGCTTTTCCTTGTTCGTTGGAAGCAGCCAGAGAACGAATGGCTTTCATTAATGCAGGCCAGAATGTCATCAGGGAAGTGATGCCCCAAATGCCATGGATGATTGCGATAACCATAGGGGAGGGGCTGGTCAGCAGATAAAACCCAAGTCCGCCAGTGAGAATCATGGAAAAGGGAATCAGTTTTTTGATAGAAAATTTATCTGCGATAACCCCGCCAATCAAATAGGAAACTGCACCAAATAATCCAAAGTATGTACCGCATAAGCCCATTTCCGTATTGGTCATTTGGAATGTTGCCATAAAGGCATCATAGTAATATGACCGGAAGTAGGGCAGGGAGTAAATAAAAGCTCCTGACATTGTCAAAACAATCAACAGGAAAAAGTTCTTTTTCAATGATGAAGTATTTTCCATATGTATCACACCCTTTTACGATATTTTTTATACATGAACAACATTGCCGTCTTTGATTACCAGTGCGACTTTTTCCAGATCGTCGATACATTCGTCGGGTCTGCCGCTGAATGCTACCAGATTTGCTTTTTTGCCAACTTCAATGGTACCTACTTCATGATCGATTTTCAGGATTTCAGAAGTGTTCTTTGTTGCCTGAATCAGACAGTCCACAGGTCTGAAGTCCAGCAGATTGCAGCGTGCGCGGAATTCATAGATACCGTCGCCATGACCGCCTACATATACGCCGGCGTCAGTGGAGAAGCCCATTTTTACACCTGCTTCATAAGCGGCACGATAGCCTTCACACATCAATTTATGGAGTCTGCGGCTCTTTTCTACATAGTGTGCGGGATGATCCTGGGCATGTTCCAGGAAGTTTGTCATGGGTGCCATGGTAGGCATCATAAATGTTTTATCTGTCTGCAAATACATGCGGATACATTCTTCATCCATAATGGAGGAATGTTCTACAGTACGAACACCGATGCGGATAGCGGATTTGATGGCTTCTGTACCATGGGCGTGTCCCGCTACATACAGTCCCAGCCGGTCAGCAGCTGTTACCATGGCTTCCAGTTCTTCGTCGGAAATGATGGAAGCGCCAGGTTCGCCGCCGGGGTTCATGATGGCGCCTGTACCCATGTATTTGATGAAGTCTGCGCCTTTCTGCCACTGGGTGCGTACAGCTTTGACATATTCTTCGGGGCTGTCTGCTTCCAGATACATGCCGTCAAAGAAGTTGTTGCCTGCTTCTGTAGGAGAAAGGATCATGCCGCTTGCCAGAATGTCTGGGCCAACACAGTAGCCGCTGCGGATACCTTTTGCAAGCTGAATGATAATGTCATTGCGGTCGCCCACATCACGCAGAGTGGTGTAGCCTTTTTTCAGGTTGTCCTGAGCTAAGCGCAGACCACGCAGAACGCGGTATGCGTTAGGCTGGATGTTTTCTTCAAATGTGTTCATGCCGCAAAGGTCCAGATGCACATGACCGTCAATCAGACCGGGAGTAACTGTTTTGTCTGTCATATCCAGGATACAGTCCTCAGGTGCTTGTGCTGTCTTAGCAGCAACGATTTCCGCGATCTTGCCATCTACGATGACGATGTCAGCAGTGGGATTTTCGTAACCGGGTGTCAGTTCCGGTACAACACGGGCATTTCTTAAAACAAGCATTTCATTCACATTCCTTTCTGTTGTATAAATTGTGTAGATAGAGAGATAAATAAGATTGTGTGTGTTTTCTTGTACTCGATTTTATACAGAAAGGTGCTTAAGGGTAAAGTACCGAACCTGATTTTTGGAATGTGCCAAATGGGCTACAGGGAACGCTGATTTTTGCAGTAAGCAATGGCACGTTTTAATATTTCTACGCCTTCTTCGATCTGTTGTTCGTTGGGTGCAGAAAAACAGATCCTTAAAAATGTTTCACCTTTGCTGCCGCAAGGAAAAAATGCACAGCCGGGCATCAATAACAGCCCCATCTTTTCAGCAACGGAAACCAATAGCCTGTCGTTGATGCCTTCTTCCAGCTTGACCCAAAGATTTAATCCGCCATCTGGAATGTGGAAGGAGATCTCTGGAATTTCCGCCAGTTTGCGGCAAATGAGATCACGCCTTTTGCGGTAAAATTCTTTGAGAAATTGTTTGTGTTTGTCGTAGTAGCCTGTTTCAATGAATCTTGCCCAGAGATACTGTCCAAGGCTGTTGAGGAAAATCTGATCTTTGTTGATGATACGCCGATAGGTTTTGATGACGTTATCCGGGGCAACAATGTATCCGACTCTGGCACCGGGAAAGAATGCCAGTGTGGAAGAATCAATGTAAATAACGGAGTTGGTGTGGTCCATGGAATAGAGGCTTGGCAGCACTGTATCCGTATAATTGTATTCGTTTTGCGCATCTTCTTCGACGATAGGGATATGGTAGGACAGCACACAGTCCAGAAATTTTTGTCTTTTTTCGATGCTCATGGTGATGGATGAGGGGTTGTGGGAGTTCGGTATGGTATAGATCAGTTTTGGATGATAACGCTGAATCATCTGCTCCAGTATTTCGATGGAGATACCGTCAGGTTCCATGGGAACAAAAAGCAGATTGGCGCCTGCGTGCAGAAAGATGTTTACAATAGCAGGGCAGGTAGGCTCCTCTACGATGACATAATCCCCTTTTTCCAGGTACATATAAGCGATATTGCTGAGGGCTTCAAAGGTTTCTGTGACAATCTGGATGTTATTGGGATGCACATAAATATTCCTGCCAAAGAGCATCTTCACAAGACTGCGTCTGAGCCGCTCTGTGCCTTGAGGATCGCAGTGCCAAAACGGTTCCATGCTTTGATTTTCTATGATTTCTGCCATCAGTTCTTTCAGATAGGCAATAGGCAAAGCATCCGGGTCCATAATCATGCCTGCAAAAGGAATGGCAGGTGTCATATAGGATGAGTTATACAGTTCTTGAAAAGTGTTTTGCATACTGGTGAAATGATAATTCAAATTTTTGTCCAGAGAGGAAAAAGGTCTGTTTTTTCCCAATTGCTGAAAGGCGTTTTCATCTGCTTCGCTGCCTACAAAATACCCTCTGGGGGTTTTTCTGGAGGCAAAAATCAGACCTTCCTGTATCAGCGCTTCATATGCTTTGACCACTGTGTTGCGGTGGATCTGCAATTTTTGGGCCAGTTGTCTTTCGGAAGGCAGCTTCAGTCCTTTGGTAAGCTGGGAAGATAAAATTTGAGATTTGATATGATTTTTCAGTTGAAGATATAAGGGTGTTGAACTATTGCGATTTAACTGAATATCCATTCAGCACACTCCTTCCTTGTCTTTGGTATACATACAGTTGTTTTTTTAAGATTATTGTAACACTAGTTTGGCACACTGGTGAGTGCCATAATTGAACTTTAGACTGTACCATTATGAAAAAAAGATACAAAAACTTTGGATGGTATAGACAAAAAAGCAGCACAATGGCGTGTTTTGGGAAAAAAACGTCCAATGGTTTCGCAATAAAAAAAGCCGAAAAAACTGTATAGGACAATTTTTTTCGGCTTTTGGCATGTTTACTTTTGATTTTGTAAGGATTTGACTTTTTGCTGGAATTGGATGGTGGTGGTGTTTTCGTCGTTCAGGTTTTCAAAACCGCTGCCCAATACCTCCGTTACCTTTTCTACCAGCATAAAGGCATGAGGGTCGTAGAGCTGGACCAGTTTGCGCACCTCTGCCACTTCATAAGGGCGTACCGTGACAAAATACACGTTTTTTTCCTGCTGTGCATACATACCGATACCCTGAAGCTGTGTCACACCTCGCCCCAGATGGTGCAGCAGTACATTGGAAATTTCAACAGAATCCTTGTTGCTGATGATGATACAGTTGCAGGCATTGTTGAAAATATCAATGATGTGATCGGTGACCGTTACATATGTGTAGATTGCCAAAATGGCGTACAGGCAGGATTCTGGGTCCCGATAGACCACAACGGACAACAGCACAACCAGACAATCGATGCACAGATACATTTTGCCTAAAGACAGATTTTTGTACTTGAGCAGCATCAATTTGGCAAACAGGTCGGAGCCGCCTGTAGACAGACGTGCTTTTACCAGTAAAGCAGAACCAATGCCGTAGAGCACACCGCCGAAAATGGCAGCCAGGAACTTATTGGATGTCACCGAAGGCAGAAATGCCAGTGCGTCAACGGCAACGGAAAAAAGCAGTGTCAGGATCAATGTACTGATGGTATATTCCTTGCCTTTGAGAAAAAAAGACAGAATCAGACAGGGAATATTCAGTATAAATAAGAATGCGCCAATGGAAATGGGCAGAAGGCTGCAAATGACCATTGCCAATCCTGCAAAGCCACCGGATACAATTTGATTATGGACAAAAAACAGATCCATTGCCAAAGAGTATGTAATGATCGCACAAAAAGCCAAAAACCATTTTTTTGCTTTTGCGTGAACGGTTTGGAGCATTGCCACGCCCCCTTAGTGTGTGTATAGATCAATCATTTTTTACAACATTGCCGGATTTGATGACAGTTTTCACCTGATGCCGCAGCACGGAAATATCTTCCAAAGGATTGCCGTCAACAGCTACCAGGTCAGCCACCTTTCCTGTTTCGATGGTGCCATAATCCTTGTCGATACCCATGAGCATAGCGCTGTAAATGGTAGCCTGTTTGATGATGTCGATTTCGTCCATCTGCCAGAAATCTTTGCGGAGCATAAATTCATCACCATTTTCTCCATGCGGCAGGGGAGTGGCACCGGAGTCTGTGCCAAAGCCCATGATCAGACCGGCTTCGTATGCTTTGCGAATGCCCACACGGACATGTTCCAATACGGTTCTTGCTTTTTCCTGCATGAACAGAGAGGATTCTGGTACGCTTTCTGTCAGACCGTAAATGATTTTCAGTGTGGGAACGATGAAGGTTGTTTTGCTGTCTTTCAGCATTTCTATGGCTTCATCATCCAGTATGGACGCATGTTCCAGTGTTCTGACACCAGCCAGAATGGAATTTTTGATGGCACGAGTGCCATGACAGTGGGTCGCCACATAGGTATCCTTAAAGGCTGCGGCATCTACCACGGCTTTCAGTTCTTCCAGTGTATAAATGGGCTGGCCGGGTTCGCCGCCAGGATTCATAACCGCGCCTGTTCCCATAATCTTGATGAAATCTGCACCATGTTTCATTTCTTCCCGCACGGACTGCCAGATAGCAGTTTCGCCGTCCGCTTCGTTATACAGACCGGAGAAGAAATCATTGCCGGCTTCGGTAGGGGTGACGATCTTTCCGCAGGCGTAGATATTGGGTCCAACCAGTTTGCCGGCGTTGATGGCATCCCGCAGAGAAATGGCTACATTATAGTAACTGCCAACGTCACGAATGGTGGTGAATCCTGCCATCAGTGTATCATGGGCAAATTTTGCTGCATCCAGCGCCTGTTCCACAGGTGTTTTGGCGTTGTCGATCAAAGTATCGCCGCCGGAAAGGGACAGGTGAATATGCATGTCAAAGAAACCTGGCAATACATATTTTCCTTTCATGTCCAGGATGTAGTCTGCCTGGGGCAGCGGTGTGTCACAAGGCAGCAAAGAAGTGATGCGGTCGCCATCGATGACGATGTTACATGTGGTTTCCGGAAAATCACCGGATAATGCGGGGATGATGCTGCAATTTTTCAGTACGAACATAACTATGACCTCCAATCATTTTTTTATCAATCCGCAGAAGTGTTTTCTTCTGGTTCAGGATCAGGGTGAAATGTGAGTTTGCCAAACAGCATGGTTCCGAAAATGGGAATGATGATGGCTGGAATAAATGGATCAATGGGGAACCAGGCAAATAAGCCGTTTTGATAGAGCAAAAGGGAAATGATCGCCAGCGCCATGCCGCAGATGGCATCTTTTACGTCATCAACGGCAAATTGAGCAAATACTGCCCCGAACAAAGCAGGCAGAAGGAAAGAAAATTTCTCCGTCACTGCTTCCGGCAGCATAGCGATGACTTTGCTTCCCACCAGTACCCCGATGACCAGCAAAATGGTGTTGACAAATATGGAAGCGGCTACACCAATGGTAGAGATGATGGAGCCTTCGGCAGTGCCGATCTGCGTATCTGTTGCTTTCAGGGCGGAAGCCGCGCAGGGCAGACGCAGGTTGCTGACATTCCCTGTCAGAAAAGACATATATGTGCCAGGTACTCCCAAAATCGGGAAGAACGAAATAGGCTCAATAAACCACCAAACGGCGTTGATGGAAATTTGCGCGATCAAAGCAATGGTTAATTCCGTTTTGCCGGGAATGATCCCGAAATAAAACGTGACGAGCAGTGCGGGAATAAAAACCAGAATGGAAGCCAGCCAGCAAGTCCACTTGCCGGTGCGGATGATTTGTGGAAGATAGGTATTTTTGTAGTAGTCATCTTGTTTTGACATGGTGATCCCTCCTTCAGAAAAAAGCTGCGGCACAGACACCGCTGACCATGGCGATGGTTAAGCCCCATTCGTTGAGCCATTTGATTTTTTTCTTTTTGTAGATAAAAATAATGACTAACATCACAAAGAATCCGGAAAGAAGTGCAACGGTATTGGCATCCAAACCGATGGCGTAGCCTGCCGTCAGGTAACCATATGCGCCAAGCATTGCCGCAGTGGAAATGGCAGGGATCAGTTTAGAAGCGTTGCTTCCTTTGGATAAGCGGGTTTTGACTTTTTCCATTTTATCGGTAAACAGTGCCGTAACCACGATCCAGCCAATACAGCCGAAAGCCATACACCAAAGCGTTACAGAGAAAACTTCGGGGGGCAGATTGGGATCGCTGATGGTGACACCATAAGCATCGGCAGCAAATTCCGCTGCCAGCAGTTCATAGGCAACATTTCCGATATAGGCAAGACGCATCAGCGCCGTAGGTCCGCCCACAACGATCAAAAGGGATACCATACCGATGACAACAACCATAGAAGGTCCGATGGCAGAAACTGCGCCAACCTTAAAAGCTGTATGCAGTGTTTTCTTTTCCAGTCCCATTTTTTCGCCGGCAGAAAAACTTTTTTTCAGAAAAACGATCACTTGAAATAATACGAGGGCAATAGCTGAAAAAGTAATCAGCCAAAGAATACCGCTGTTTGCAATTTCTTCATAACCTTTCACATAGATTCCCTTCCTTCTAAAAATGCAAATTTCAATCGACAGTATGTCTATAAAATGATTTTTGACAACAAAATCCCTATGGAGAAAAGAGAAAATATAAAGGCGCCTTTTGTATTTGCCTGAGTATAGCATTTGCATTTTCTCATTGTAAATGTATTTTGGAAGATTGCTTTTTTTGGAATGGTACATATACCAATTTTTATGTGCAGGATTGCTAAAATAAAAAATTATATGAAAAAGGAAAGTCAGATTTTTCTATATGAGGAAAAGATACTGGAGAATTTTGCTTTTAAATTTTTCAGTGGAATCTTTTCAGAAACAGCAGGGGAAAGAGATGTGTCCATAACCATTGCTTATAGTGTACCAAGGGAGAGTTTGTGCTTTTCTTAGGATGAAAGAATGAAAAAGATTGGAGGTTTTGCTGGCAGTCTTTGGTGTGTTTTTTTTGAAATACAAAATTATGTATACAATGGACATGCCCTCTAGACAAAAGAAGATGATTTTAGAATTGCATTTTTTGTACCACCCCCAAAAAGACTTACAGACAGAGCCATTAACGGAGTCTGGCAATGCCAACAATGCAAAAAAGGCGTTTTCTATAAAAAGAAAACGCCTTTTGTTCTATTCTGATATTATTCATTCCATTTGATTTTGTGTTTTTTTAATTTGCGCGAAACGGATGGCTGGCTGATCTGCAATGCCTCCGCGATTTCATAAGTGGTTTTATATTTTTTCGCGGCATTTTGTAAAATGGTGTGCTCCAAGTTATCATAAGCTTCTTTTAAAGGAATGATTTCATCCGCTTCCAATTCCAATATAGAAGCAACAGAAGGATTCCAAGGGAGCAATCCTGCTTTTGGTGTGATTTCATTTTCTTCGGATGTTACCAAGATACGTTCAATGATATTTTCCAGCTCCCGGACATTGCCCGGCCAGTCGTAATCCATCAGGCATTTGAGCATGCTGGGAGAAAGCTTTTTATTCATTTTATACTTTTCGTTGATGTTGTTCACGAAGTACTCGATGAGGGGCGGGATATCCGTTTTTCTCTCCCGCAAGGGCGGCAGGACGATGGATACCACATTCAGACGGTAGTATAAGTCTTGGCGGAATGATTTCTCCTGTACCATTTCTTCCAGATTGCGGTTGGTAGCGGCAATGATGCGGGTGTCGATGGGAATGGACTTTGTGGAGCCGATACGGGAAATGGTTTTTTCCTGCAGGACACGGAGCAGTTTTACCTGCAAATGCAAAGGCATATCCCCGATTTCATCCAGAAAGACCGTTCCTTTGTTTGCCATTTCAAAAATACCGATATGCCCATTCTTTTTGGCACCTGTAAAGGAACCGCCTTCATAACCAAACAGTTCTGATTCCAGAAGATTTTCTGGAATGGCGCCGCAGTTGATTTTCAAAAATAAGCTGTTGTTCCGGTGGCTCTGTTCGTGTATCTCTCTGGCAACCACCTCTTTGCCGGTACCGGACTCGCCCAGTATCAGCACAGTGGAATCCACATTGGCAACTTTATGGGCCAAAGACATGACGTTTTTGAATTCCTGGCTTTCTGCCACATAATTCTGTGTTTTCTGCATTTTGTTGAGCCGCTGTTGGTATTGGTCAATGAGAAAACGCGAATGTTTCAGGTCTTCTTCAATTTTATTCAGTACGGTCACATCTCGAACAAAGGAAACCACCATCAGTATTTCGTCCTGATCGAAAATGGGAAAGCCGTTGAGGGCAACTTTTTTGCCGTTTTTGATTTCCTGTTCGATGCTGACTGGTTTTTTGGTCTCAATGACTTTTTGTGTAATGGAGGTAGAGAGATAACCTTCCTGTACGATCTGGGTCATATATTTTCCGATGAGATTTTCCGCATTCAGTCCTGTGATTTCTTCATAGGCACGATTTACCTGCAGCGTCAGACCATCGGCGTTGGTGATATAAATCCCGTCGGTAAAGGTATCAAAAACCTTTTCCCAGTTTTTTGGATCTTGCATATCCAATAGTTTTTTAGACACTTGAAATCCACCTCCCTATTTTTCATTGGCATGAATATTGCTTCTTTTATATATT
>CATZIM010000012.1 GCA_958420075.1 uncultured Clostridia bacterium
AAATTTCAAAAAAATTTATGATATTTTTTTGTCAGAGAACACAGAAGCAGAAAAAAATGCCCCTTTCAAACGACCCTTTGGACATGAAAACACCCCGCAGGGCATCCAGTCCAACAAACGGGGTGTATTTTTCTATTCTAGTGGCTGACAGCAGCGTGTTATTTCTCGTCTTTTTTCATATACCGCCGGCTGAATTCCTTGGCACTCATGGGCTTATCGTAGAAATATCCCTGTCCGAAATTACATTTGAGCGTCTGTATCAGTTCTTCATCCTCCTGGGTTTCAATGCCTTCCGCAACGGTAGCAATACCCAGTTTCCGGGCGAAGCTGACGATCTGCTCCAATATGATATAGCGGCGTTCTTCATCCTCTTTGGAAACCTGACGCAAAAAGCCCCGATCCAGCTTCAGTTCATCAATATTGAGCTGATAGAGCATGTTCAAAGAGGAATAACCATTGCCAAAATCGTCCATGGAAATGCGGAAGCCCAGGGCATGGAGCGCTTCAATCTGATGGTTCAGCAGTTCCAGATTATCTGTAGCAACCCCTTCCAGTATCTCCAGCGTGATCAAAGAAGGTGAAACATCATACCGATTCAGTATCTGCATCAGGTTGTCTGGATAATGCAGGTCAGAAAACAGCATCTTAGACTGGTTTACGGAAATAGGCACAGGTGTCAGACCTGCGTCCTTCCATGCTTTGATCTGCTCACATGCTCGTTCCACCATATAAAGATCCAGTTTCAGACAAAAGCCGTTTTCCTCAAAGAGCGGGATAAATTCATTTGGATAGCGGTAGGAGCCATCTGGATTCTGCCAGCGCACCAAAGCTTCTGCCCCCACCAGACCTTCATTTTTCATGCCGAACTTAGGCTGTAAGAACAGCTTGAACTCTTTATTCTGCAAAGCCGGATACATCTGGCTTTCAATGCTGTTTTTCTTCCGCACGGCATTATGCATGTCATGATTGTAAAAGGCAATATCCGTATGGTGGGTATGCTCAATGCTCTGCATAGCCAGCAGGGCTTTTTCCCGGTCCTCCCCTATGGCAACGCCTGCATAAAGAGAAAGGTCATAACTGAATTCACCGTATTCCAAAGAAGACGCTCTGATCTGCTGGATGATGACTGCCATACGTTCTTTGATGGACTCCTCATCTGTATCCAACAGCAGCAGGTAAAACAGATCCGCTGTGTCACGGCAGAAGAACTCTCCTTCTTTCAGATTATGCTCCAGCACATTTTCCATATAGCACAGCACTTTATCCCCACGCATCCTGCCAAACAGGTCATTGATGCCTTTGAAGTTATGGACATTCAAAGCCACCGTACTGTAAGGCTGTTTTGTTTCCAGCACTTCCTGGAAACTTTCATCAAAATGAGCTGTATTTTTCGCTCCGGTGATGGGATCTTCATAAGCAAGACGGATCAGTGTTTTTGTATTCTGACTAAAGACACGGCGTCCGCTGTAAAGCAGCACATTCATAAGGATCAGCATCAGCGCCATAAGTACGCCAAAGAGCGTCAAAGCATCTCCCAAAGAGGAAGAAGATCCCCAAACCTGGTTGGCGCAGAACAGATACCATCCATTGATGTCCAGAGGCACCATATAAAAATGGATACGGGTGTCATTATACGTATATTCTCCGCTGACAGGTTCTCCTTTCTCCAAAGCAGCCCGCACTTCCTCTTTCGTCTGTTCCGAGAGAATGTTGCCGTCGTAAATGTTTTTCATTTTTTCATCTACCAATGTATTTTCCGACCGAACCAGGAACATACCGTTATCAGCGATAAGGTGCAGATAGCCTGCCCCGCCCATGACCGTTTTGCCGTCAGTAGCCTCTGTAAAGATATCAATGGTATCACCGGCTGCCAGAGCACCCACCACTTTCCCATTATCATATACAGGAACAGCGTATACAAACAGCTTCTCATCCAGTACATCGCTCCTGAAAATCTTGGAAACGGCATTTTTCCCTTGCAGTGCGGACTCTACGACCTCAACGGCATAAGGATGCAGGTCATCCATGGTGATGGTTTCCAACTCACCGGAAAACGTTGTATGCATCATCCCATTGCCGTCTTCGCGCATATAAACCATACTGACAAAATCATTGGCTGCATTGGTTTCCATCAGGCTCTGCCCCAGTTGTTCGGGGTCATCGGTAATGGTACTGACTTCATATGCCTTTGACAGCGTTGTCAAAATCTGCATGTTTTTATCCATCTGGCGGAGCAGCCGCCCTCTATATTCCGTCGCTTCCGCCTGCAGCTGTGCATGTTCCGCTTCATGGGCAGACTTCATGATATAACCAAAAATACCAAAACCGATGGCACTGAGCAACAGGCTGCCAATGATGGTAATCGCTGTAATGCGGCGCAATTGTTTTGTCAATTTCTTCTCATCCATACTTGCCTCCTACCCTGTAAACCCTCTGTTGTGTCTTTGTCTTTTTACCAGAAAGGCAATTAGGCACAGCTTGTTTTTTCTTATGTTCGTTTGTTGTTGATGATCTGCTCTTTTGCTTCCCACTGAGGCAGCGGATGGCTGAAACGGAAGCCCTGTATCACATCGCAGTGGATTTCCTGCAGGATACGGACCTGTTCATCTGTTTCCGCCCCTTCGGCAAGAATGGTCATATTCAGCTCATGTCCCACCTGAATCATAGCTTTCAGGATAGATGCGCCGCTGGGTGTCATGATATGGTCCACCAGACCTTTATCCAGTTTAATGCCGTCAATGGGGTATCTCTGCAGATCATAAAAAGATGTAAAGCCTTCGCCAAAGTCATCCAGCGCCACTCTGACGCCATATTTTTTCAGTGCAATGATATTCTGCTGTATCTGGGCAGTATTTTTGACAGAAACGCTTTCTGTGATCTCCAGAATCAGCAGTTCTTTGGGAAATGTGAATTCGTCCATGATCTCCTGCACCTTTTGGGCAAAGTCTGCTGCCGCAAAGGTTTCACGGGAGAAATTGCAGGATACGAAAAAGGTATCCACGCCTTCATTCACAAGACCCTCTAAGAAGAAGCATACCTCTTTCAGACAGTAATAGTCAAGTCGGCTGATCATTTTTTCCCGTTCCATCATGGGAATGAATACACTGGGCAGCAATATCCCTTTTTGCGGATGCTTCCAGCGGGACAGGGCTTCCCCGCCGACCACCTTAAGGCTCTGGGCATCCACATAAAACTGGATATATAATTGGAATTCTTTCTTTATAAATGCCTGATCGATGCTCGCCTGAAGCTGCCGTTCCTGGAGGGATTTCTGGATCATGGTCTGCGAACAGAGCATATAGGGCACTTCCTCTTTTTCCGCCCCATATGCCCCCTGAGAAGCCTGGAAAATGATTTCATTGAGATCTCTGTCCTCCCACCTCAAGGGATAAATACCCGCATGGATATTTGTATCGAAAGGCTTGCCATAGAGTTTTGCATACGCACTGATTCTGTCCAAAATGGCCGTCAGCCATGCATCATCTGTGCCGCTGGTGAGTTTCAGCATGATAAAACCATGATCCGATACCCTTGCCAGAATATCACTGTCCTTCGTATATTCCCCCAGAACAACGGCGCAGTAACGAAGGAATTCATCGGTTTCCTGTCCGCTGCCAAGTCTGCGCAGGCGGTCTGTATCCACATAGAAATACACAGCCTGATACAGAATACGATTTTTGTCATTGATATATTGTTTATAATACCGTTCCAGATATTCCATATTCCCCAGGCCTGTGGTTTCGTCCGTTTCCACATTCTGCTGGCTTTCTTTCAGTTTCCTGCGGTATCGGCGCACCGTCAGCAGCAGCACCGCCCCCATGACCAAAAGGGCTGCCCCCATGGCTCCCATTGTCCAGTACATACCCTGGGTATTGGGCGGCGTTTCCACAGAAGCCATCAACAGGCCTGTTACTTCCGCCGGAGATACTTCTGCCAGATAAGCCTGCAAGTCTGACCGAAAAGCGGCAGGCGCAGCTTCTGTAAAATAGAGGGTATAGGCATTCTCCCCGGGAAAAAGAGTGACGACGCCGGTATTTTCCGGCAGTTCCTCCCCTGCTTCATAGCCGGAAAGCAGGTCTACCTGTTTCTGTTTGGCAAGTTCTTCCCGGTGGTCTGTGCCGTCTGCCTCATAATATAGGATTTCATATGTACTTTGGTCAGAAAATTCCGCCAGCAGTTCGGGGATGACCCCTGCGTAAGTCTGGGTATCCTTGTCAAAATACTCCAAAGGATAGGCGTCTGGATTTCCCGCAACATAAATCAAAGTCTTTTCTTCCACAGTCAGCACCTCAGTCTTTACGCTTCTTCTGTATGGTTCCTTTCAAACAAAGTCATGTTATGACGAGGGCAGGCAGCTTTCACTGTCTGAATCTGCATTTCCACTTCCTCAGACTGGGCATCCATGGACTGAAGCATGCCGCAGACCATCTCGCGCACTTTTGCAATCTGTTTATGATACTGATTCAGCTCTTTTGCCCCTTCTTCCAGCTTTTTCTCCCATTCCGCACGTTCTTCCTGCATTTTTGCCTGAGCTTCCTGCTGCAGCTCATCCTTATACCGGACAGCCTCCATGAGCGCAGAGGCAACATTCATCTGTTCTTTCTTCTGCGCCTCCAGCTCTTTTCTCACACGGCTCAGTTCTTCTTCCAGGGCTGCAATCTGTGTGCGGTATTGTTCCTCCTGATTCTTCTGTTCCGTAACTTTTTCCGCCAGTTTTTCAGAAAATTCTTCTTCCATCATGGTGATATATTCGTAAACACTGGCTTTTTGATAGCCCCAAAAGCCTTTTTTCAGTTGATCTAATTTCATATGAAAACCTCCTTTTTATTTGAACCGTATCTTTTTCCGTTCGATTCTGCCCCAAGCGTGCTTCCGTCTGCGGTAACCCACCAGAGCCGTTGCCCGCACCCATGCCAGCACCAGCCGCAGGCAGGAAACCTCCACCACACAAAGCCCAATGGCTTTGAGCACATCGGAAAAGGACAGTTTCAAGTCCACCGTATAAATGCGGGCAAAAAACGCCGTCAATGACAAAATGGCGGAGTACACCACATAAATGACGAAAAACAGTATCATAAATGGCACATTGATCAGGTCTACGGCAAATGCCAGTGCAATGGTGAGAATCCCAAAGACCTCAATATAAGGGGAAAGCAGCTCATAGACCAGAAAATACAGATAGGAAATCAATCCCACAAGACCATATTTCGGATTCAGGAAAATACGTTTGTGACGCATCATGCTCTGGAACAGCCCAATATGCCACCGTCTGCGCTGTTTGCACAAATCCCCCAGTTTCTCCGGCGCCTGCGTCCAGCAGACCGCATCGGTTGCATAACGGATACGATAAGGGATGCTGTTTTCCCGGCAAAACACATGAAGCTTTACCACCAATTCCATATCTTCGCCGATGGTGCCGGGATCGTATCCCCCCGCTTCCACAACGGTGTTTTTATGAAACAGCCCAAAGGCGCCGGAAATGATGATGCTGCCGTTGAACCGGTCAAAAAGTATCCTTGCCGCCAAAAAGGAGCGGTCATACTCCAACACCTGCATACAGGGGATGATCTGGTCCGGCATACGATAAGACACCACATGTCCGTCGTGGATTTCCGTACCATTGCAGGGACGGACAACGCCGCCCACTGCCACCACGCTGCTGTCCTCCAGCACAGGGCGGACGATCTTTTCCAGAGAATCATACTGAAGCACAGAATCGGCGTCCATACAGATGAAATAGGGATATTTTGCCGCATTGATGCCCATATTCAAGGCATCTGCCTTACCGCCGTTTTTCTTGCGGATGAGGGTGATGGGCACCTTCCATTCATAGCTTTCATAAATGACTTCCTCTGCCTGGCAGGGGATCTTCCGCTGTATGGGGCGGCTGATCTGCTGCATGTGAAAGGCATCCCGCACCACTTTGGAGGTATCGTCACTGGAACCGTCGTCCACAACGACGATCTCATACAATTTATAGTCCAAGGCAAGGAGAGAACGGATGCTTGCTTCAATGGTCACTTCCTCGTTATAGGCAGGCACCACAATGGTGACGGGCACATAATATTCCCCCAGCAATTCGTTTTTCAGCTGGTTCCGCCGCTTCATTTGATACAGCTCGGAAGTGCCGACCGTCACCGCCAGAAACAGAAAGCTGGCATAACCGATCATATAGAGGACAAAAAAGATGCCAACAATATCAAAAAATTCTTTAAACGCATCCATGGCTCTTTACACCTCCAGACTTTGCAGTTTGCGGGATTCCAGCCGATACATGAGCATTTCTCTGGCATAACGGTCACTGCCTGCGGTGATATCCACCACATCGCCGTAATTCACATGGAGATGCTCCAGACTTTGGGCTGCGGCATAGCGCACATACCAATTGCTGCTGTGGAGGGCTTCCTTCAATGCGTCCACCACTGCTTTTCCTTCATAACCGCCACTGTGGCAAACTCCCATTTCGTAGCGTCTTTATCCTCCACAAATGCCAGCAAAGGTCCATAAGCCGGTTCATAGGGATACTTGCCGCAGTACCGAATCGCCGCCAAACGCAGCTCTTTATGGGCTTTTTTGTCCATCATGATCTCGTACATCTCCTGCTGATAATCGCCGGAACGGAACCGGATATAATTCAATATGGCAAGCTGGGTATGGAGAGAATAACGAGCAATTTTCCTCCACAGCTCCTTAATAAGGGCGTGATGATCTCCCGTATAGGAAAGGAGCCCCTCAGTAATGAGTTTTTCATGAAGGAACACACTGCCGTCATCGGCAATGCCAAGGGCTTTGGCCACCGTTTCCGGCGTTGCGAAATGATACAGCGCCTGCAATGCATTGAAACGGCAGTAGAGATTGCTTTTCTCCACATAATCCAGCAAAATGTCCTGCAAAGAATCCATGACCATCTGTTTATCCGCCGTATAACAGGAAAGGAAATAGGCAAAATACCCTGCCTGCATATTCTCCTTATCCCGATAGACCGCCGCCATATAGACCACAACCGGTCGAATCTGATGGAGATACTCCCGATACATGGCAGGATTCTGCTCCATATCCGCCTGCAAAACCTGATGGAACGCCATAAGATGATTGATATGGGAAAGTTTATGCCGCAGCTCCTGCAGATGGGATTCCTCCACTTTTTTCCCTGCCGCAAGACGGGAAATCTGAGCATTGATCCTGCCCCTGATTTTCCAGCAGCGCTTTTGCATACGGGATTCACTGCCTTTCAGGAGCAAATTATAAACGATGTTAAAGACGATCATGCTGGCACAGACTGCGCCGTAGATATAGATCAAAATTTCAACTTTCATATATCTGCTCCTTTCTTTTCGTGATAAATCAGCGGCCGCTCCAAGCCGCCTGCAAAACATCATAAGACTTTTTCAGCCGTTCGTGGTATTCCGTATGTTTTTCCCAGCCTTCCAGGGGGAAAGACACCATGGGGATACGCCCCTGGGCATCGCCTGCCACAGCCGCGCCCACGAACATCTCGTCAATCTGCATATACTCCACGCCATAATGTTCATAGTAATCGTCGTGTATCATTCTTTCGGCAGGATTGGAGAAATTCAGAAGCCCCCAGGGAATCCGCATTTCCACACCATCTGCTGTAAAACAGAAATCCGCCAGAGAATCAAAGGCAGGAGAATTGGGGTCTGCATTGCCATAGCGCAGTTTCCCCGTTTCATAAGTGGGCATGGCAACCCAATGCCCCACGGCCTTTGGCTCCGACCATTCCAGAATGGAGCGGATGGGACGGAACACAGGGGAATCCTTTTCCCGCCAGTTATCCTGTTCATAAGGATTTTCATAAGCCGTTTCGTAAGCGTACATAATCCAAAGGCTCTCGTAACGCTCCTGCACCAGCACACGGCTGTTATCCTTGCCGTCAATGGTCACCACAAAATCACAGCCTCTTTCAAAAGAAATCTTCTTTTCTTCCCAGTAGGTACTGCCCGTCTTGGGTGTGGTATCAATGGGAAGATACAAAACGTCTTTTTCCGGTGAAAATCCATCTACATAAAAATACAGATACTTTTCGTCATAATCCATATACAGATCCATGCCGTCAGAGGACCAGACAGGCTCTTTGTCCTGCCATTCGGCGGCATTGCCGTCCACCGTGCAGACTCCTTCACCGCTTCCCAGCCAAAACTCCATCAAGCCGTAATTCTGCCCATCTGTCTGTACGTCCTGCCAGTTATCCACGCCCAAACTGTAATTGGCATAGACCGTATTCCAGGTATTTCTGTCCCACACATCCTGCCATGTGGACACAAAGCCCCCTGTCCAGCCGGCACCTCGCATTTTCTGCCACAATTCCACAAGGGCTTCCCCCTGCTGCTGTTCATTCAAAGGAGGATGGTTTTCCACCACAGGCATTCTGGCAGAGGAGAAACCAAAGCCCACCGCTGCCACCGGCACTGTATGATACCGATTGAGCAAAGTCAGATAACCGCTGTATAAATCCCCTGTTTCCAGTCCTGTGAGCAGTTCTCCCAGCTCTACCCGCTGTGCCTGGGTGAAATACTTCTGATAGTCCGGGCAAAGAGTTTCCAGACGATAAGAAGCGAAATACCCGGACAACAATTCCGTAGAAGCGCCGATATGCTCCATATCCACCTGATTGTATGTATCAAAACGGGCGTTATACAGTGTGTCATAAGCAAAGGGATCATCCCAAGGGGAATTGACAAAAGAAATGAGCCGCTGTTCTTTATATTTATTGCTTTCGTAGGCGGTCACCTGATCCATGAGTTTTGCCATGGCTGTTTCAAAACGGGTGGCTTCCGGTTTGGTGTAGAAATAAGTTCCCTGATAGGAAGTTTCTCCCAATGTGCTGTTATTGGTATAGGCAATGATGCCGCTGTCCCATTCATGACCCAGCAGATAGCCCAATGTCCAAGGGGAAACATCCCACTGATACCAGCCAGTGCCTGTAAAATTCCCCAGTTCGATGGCTCTGTTACCATGGATGACATCCACGGCTTTGATGCCGTTTTCCAGCAGGAGATCCACAAATTCCTCCTGATAAATGTCCTCCGCTCCATAATTGGCACGGTCAGGCACCGACAACCCCTGCAGCAGATACAAGGGTTTTTCTTTTGTTGTGTTATAGTGATAAAGTGCCTCATAAAAATCCGCGTCCATGACTGTATAGACCCGAATGGTATTGGCACCCATTTCACCGATCTGTTCCAGCCAGCGGCTATAATCTTCATAGGTGGGCACAAAGTCCAGCATGGCTTCACCGGGGATGTTGGAAGATAAATCCACTCCCCGTATCTCCATGGGTTTCCATGTGTCCCCATCCAAATACTGTATCTCTTTTCCCTGGGTGCGGAAATTGGCTGTGACGGATACCTCCGGCTTGAAATCCACATAGATTCCACGATAGTACACCAGGTATCCCATCCCTGCCAGAAGGAGGACAACTGCCAGAGAAGCGAGAATGAACCGTTTCATCATTTCACATACCTCCTATTCCACCCATTGGGTTGCTGTCTTGGACTGGTGACAATACTGCCGCAGGCTTTCGATGTTTTCATCCAGCCACGCGCTCCGTTTCAGCATAAAATCCACCATCCATTCCACTGCTTCGGCATGACTGGAAGGGTTTACATCCTCCAATGTCTGTCCTGCTGCCGGTCTGCGCCGCTGCATAGTCGTCAGGTCAGTAGTGTCGTAGCTGAAGCCCCACACCTCGTCATTGCGGGCAATGGCAGGTCCAAGGTACGCAAGGGTCTCTTCTATATAATTGGTCAAATATTCGTCAGAAAGATAAGTCTGCCGCAGTTCTTTATACCGGTCCAGCACCCGCTCCACAAAATCCTCATCTTTCATCAAGGCGCCGTACCAACCTCTGTTCTGGAGATACAAACGGTCATAGGAAAAGGGGCGGATGTAATTATCCAGCATATTGTTATAGTCCCAGACTGGACCTACCGTCAAATGTCCCCGCACATCCCGATAGAAATAGGTGGAACGGGAGAACACGTCATTGTTCAGCAAAAATTCCTGAAGCACATAATAATCCACGAAGGAATCCACATCCAGTTCTTTCTCATAGTCATACTGACCAGAAACCATATCCGAGGAAAAAAGTCCCCGCTCGATACGGCTGATGTCCCGCTGGATATAATTCAGAACGCCGGGGCTCTGGTATTCCTCCTGGGGATACAATACCTGTATGCCTGTGGAGGATACCACATGCTCCGGGTCGTCCTCCATGGTAGAAAACTCCATTTCGTATGTATACTGGGTATAGTTGTTGATGGCGTTGCCGTCTTCCAGTGCATCCATACGGACGATATAACTGGTCTGGTCATTGCCTTCCTCATAGTCACTGAGGTTCACCCGATAATCGCCTTCCTTGATGGTTTCCATAAGGAGATAAACCCCTTGATATTCTCCATTGAGGATGACTTCGCAGAAACGTACTTCCGGCGCATAGCCCATGATTTCCGCGGAAATATTCATCCACATATAGTTACGGATGAGGGTTTTATCCAGAAATGGCCCATGGAGTGCCCAGTCGCTTTCCTTACTCATGCCCAAAAGGGGCAGATCACGATTGACCAGTCCCTCCGTATCCTCCACCAGCTTCACGCGATAACTTTTTTTATTGAAATAGCGGGAGGAGTTACCTCTGACACGAATCATGATGTTGCTTTCCATATCCGGCGCATCTGTGGGATGGTGATTCTGTTCCTCATCGCTCATGACAGAGAGCTTTGCGGAAATCATGGTGCTTCCATCGGCTGCGGTGGTGAAACCAATTTCCTGATGATGTTCGTCGGTAATGGGATTGCCCGGGATTTCCACACCGCCGGTATCAATGACCAGCAAAGGCAGGTGGGTACAAAGGGTGGTGCCGTCGCAGTCGCATCCGGCGTCGGGCTGGCGGGCAGTGAGATGCTGATGGACCCGTTTTTCCGGGTTTTCGGTATCCACGTTGTCGGCAAGAAATACCGCAAGCAGTACCAGCACCATTGCAGCAATCCCTGCAATACGATATTTCATTTTTCTCGCCTCCCATTAACTGCTGATTTCGTCGTTCTGCATCACCATGTTGCAGTATTCGATATTGCCGATCTCATAGATGGCATCGGTGATGCTTTTTCCTTTCATATTTCCTTTTGCGGCATTGCCGGCTTTATCCAGAATCCGCTTACTGATTTCATAGATAAATTCCACACTGTTTTCTGTGGTATTCTTTACCCGCAGGTTTGCTTTCCGGGCAAAATACTGGAACATCAAAGCTTCGATACGTGCCTCATTGACCCTTGCGGTACGGATGATGAACAGCACGCGATTGTCGTTTTTGATACGTCCGAAAATGAGCAGAATCAAAAATGTGAATGCCCCGCCGATACCGGCAATGAGGAAATCGCCGGAACCACAGCAGATACCTGTGACGATGGTCCAGAAAATATAAACGGTGTCACGGGAATCCTTGATGGCAGTACGGAAACGGACGATGGACAGGGCGCCCACCATACCCAGGGACAACGCGATGTTATTGCCGATGACGATCATGACTGCCGTTGTGATGACCGTCAGCGCCATGAGGGAAACATTGAATTTTCGGCTGTAAATGCTTCCTTCATGGGAGATCATATAAGACAGGTAGATAAAAAAGCCTACCACCGCTGCCATCACCATACGCAGAACGATGGTCTGCAGGTCCAGCTGCCCCGTGCTCTCCAAAAACTCCAGTAATACTTTTCTCATAAGACACCCTCCTATAATGCAAACTTCATGGTAGCGCTCCGTGCCAGACAATATTTGCTCACTGACAATTCCGAACGATTGGCTTCATTGACCAGTTTTTTGATATAACTGAGCAGAAAGCCGTTATACTTCACTTCCAGCACCCCATTGAACCGATCCAGTACCGGATACATGTTCAGATCCGGCGCGAACAGATCCATGCAGCTTTCTGTTGCCTGAATCTGGTGGTCAAAGGTGATGCGGATTTTATTTTCCTTGGCGATATAGGCTTTTCGCTTATATTCCACAATGGTCTTGGGACGGTAGCACTGCATGTGCATAAGCCCATAGCACTCCGCCGCAAAAGGATCTGTATATTTCAACAGGCTGTGATACCTGCCTTTGGTCAGCTCTATGGCATCCGCCCGTAAAACCCGCAGAGAACGCTTTTTCTGGTAGCTGCCTTCCTTCTGCTTCATTTCCAGCATGGCAAAATCCGCCGCAGGGTCATAAATCCGCAGACGGATTTTCCGCCGCAGTTCCAGACCGTCGATCTTCGCCTCATAATCCTGCTCGTTGATAGTATCAAAGTACAGGGAGCGGATATTGTAGCCGTTGGCGCCATTATGGGCATCCTGCAGCATGACCCGATCCAGCTGACCGGAAAGTTTTTTCATTTCAAAAAGTGTCATGAAATACTTCTTTTCCTGACGATATACCTCGTTCAAATCACATTCCTCCCAAAAGAAAAAGCTGCAAAAAACCCAGCATAAAAATGCCAGTCATTTTTTGCAGCTTGACGATCATAGCGGTTTTCCGCCGTAGACTCATAGCTTTGCGTCATCGTTTTTCAACGATTTTGCCAAAGGATTCAATTGTTTTCCATCTGTTCAGAAAATACGCTGTAGAGTTGGTTTTTGCCCAGCTGTTTCGCGTGGTACAAAGCGTTGTCCGCTTTGCGATAAAGCGCATCATAAGGCATATTGGGCATATTGGCCACTGCCAGACCCATGCTGCAGCTAGGGGCAACCACTGCGCCATTCCACTGAATCTTGGGAATGATGCTGATCACCTCTTCCGCATAGATCTCCAGGGGCGATACATCATGACATACCAGCAGCACCATAAACTCATCCCCGCCGATTCTGCCGATCCTTGCCCCTGCAGGCGCATTATGGCGCAGGATGTCAGCAGTTTCCTTAAGGACATGGTCCCCTGCCGGATGCCCATAACGGTCGTTGATATCTTTAAAGTCATCCATATCCACAATCAAAGCAGCCAGCTTTTCCCCATTTCGCAGCTCTGCCAGTTTTCGCTTGCCATAACGCTCGATGGAGGCTTTGTTCAATAAACCTGTGAAAAGATCCATCTGGATTTCTTTTTCCAGCTGACTGATCCTGTCTTTTCGATCTGTAATATCCGAAAGGATCCCAATGCCCAAAACAGGCTCACCCTGCTTATTGGTCTGGGTGATGACACGGATTTCAAACCATCTGTTTCCGCCGGTTTTGACAGGCAGCATAAACTCATATTTTTGATAAGCGACACCTTTTTTGATATTCTTCATACAGGTGAGCAAAATTTCTTTATGTGATGAAGACAGCTGTTCCAGATTTTTGATAAAATCATAAAATTGAGAGATGTTTTCCGGATGATCGAAATAATGCTTCCACTCCTTGGAAAAGCGAATCCAGTCTTCCCGGATATCCCATTCAAAGGTGATGGAGCTTTCCTGCTCGCGGATCATTTCATACTGCTCAATGGTCAGGCGAAAATCCCGCTGGGCATCTGTCAGTTCCTGCTGCACTTCCTGCATCTGTTTTGCCTGAGAGATTTCAATCCTAAGGTGCTTATATCTGATGAGGTACATGAGGGTGCACAAACAGATGGTCACAGAAAAATTAACGATTTCACCCACACTGAATATAGGATTGATAAACCAGATATATGTAAGGTAGCATACACCCAAACTGATGATGGTATAAAGGGGTTTAAACATCAAAAAACCCGAAAAGAAGAAAAGCGCAGTGACAATGGTAAAATACGCCATGGCACTGGACTGATACACATTATACATATTAAACAGCAGATGCCAGAGCAAAATCGTGCCAACGCTGATCATGTAAAACCGATGTCTTGCTGCAGCCGACATATTACACCAGAAATCAATGATTAAAAATGCAGCACAACATACAAAATAAATCAGATAAAACCTAAGATAAATCAAATGATTTACCATTCCATACCCTATATTGCGAAAAAACAACACTCTGCATATATTGCACAGTTCAAAAAAAACACCAAAGGCCGATCCGATCCGAAGGGCAATCTGGTTGCTGGATACAGCTTTTTCCACAAAATCTTCTTGTGATATTTTTGCGCCAAGAATCCATTTGATAAGCGTATCAACTCTAGTTCCCAAGTAAGTTCACTCCAAAAATGCAAAATGAAGACACATTGTCAACTTTCGTAAAATAAAAACCACCCCTCAATTTCGAAGATGGTTTGCTCTTATCATGATATATTTCCCAAAAATTTGTTTCAGAAATTTTATTCTGAATATTTACTATGATTCATTTAATAGTACACTATGTAACAGCAGAAATCAACGATTTTTTCGCATTTCCTGCCTCTTCGCCCTATGCAAATGTATAAATAAATCTCATTTTTATTCAAAAAAAGAATGATGTTTAAAAAAACATCAGCTATTTCTTTTCAAAACATAAATATATTTATATAAAAATCCCCATCGTTTATTGCCAAGGCAATCAGCTCGGAGAATCCTTTGGGTATTTCAAAAAAATCATAGCTGGTCTTTATTTCATTTACCAAATAAAAATCGCCCATTCGGGAGGGAACAGGCGATTTTTATAGATTTATTAAATAAAGAGGGAATCTGAATGAACTTGTTTTTTGTTTTGTAAATGTTTTCTACTATCCTATATTTCTACTATTCTGTATTGTGTTTTTTATTTCATCATGCGCGGAACTGAGGTTTTTCTTTTGCCAGGAAGGCGTTCATGCCTTTTTCTTTATCTTCTGTCGCAAAGCACAGACCAACCAGGTTCTTTTCCAGTTCCAGACCATTTTTCAGGTCCATATCAGCGCCTTTATTGATGGCGATCTTTGCATATTTAATGCCCATGGGAGATACTTTCAGAATATCTGCCATCATAGCTTTGGCCGCATCTACCAATTCATTTTCGGGAACAACTTTATTCACCAGACCCATGGCTTTGGCTTCTTCTGCCTTCACCTGACGGCCTGTATAGATCATTTCTTTTGCCAGACCTGCACCGATGAGTCTGGGCAATCTTTGGGTACCGCCGAAGCAAGGGATGATACCCAATGTCACTTCCGGCTGTCCAAACACAGCTTTTTCAGAAGCGATACGGATGTCGCAGCTCAATGCCAGTTCACAGCCGCCGCCCAGGGCAAAGCCATTGACTGCCGCAATGACGGGTTTTTCCAGCGCTTCGATCTTGTTAAATGTATTCTGGGCATATTCCGCATAGGATCTGCCTTCTTCACTCTTATAAGGCTTCATCTGCACAATGTCAGCGCCGGCTACAAAGCCTCTGCCTTCACCGGTGATGATGGCGCCGTAGATATCCTGATCTTTGGCGATCTGATCCGCAACCAGATTCAGTTCGTCCAATGTCTGGTTGTTCAGGGCATTGAGTGCTTTGGGACGGTTCATGGTCACTACCAGAACATGATCGTCCAATTCCACTTTGATGTTTTCCAGTTTGTTTTGTAATGCATCTACTGTCATTTTCAAGTCCTCCTTTATGCACTTACTCATCCCGAAATTCGGGTTTTCTTTTTTCCAGGAACGCCTGCATGCCTTCTTTTCTGTCGTTGGAGCGGAAAGCAATGTCGTAGGTTTCCAACTCATAATTGATGCCTGTTGCCAGGTCTGTGTTTGTTGCCGCGTTGATGGCACGTTTTGCCATTCTGGTTGCCAGAGGCGCTTTGCTCAGTATCTTCTGAGCAACTTCATAGGCTGTATCCATCAGTTCTTCCGGCTGTGTCAGTTTCTGTACCAGACCAATGCGGTAAGCTTCTTCTGCATTGATCATCTCATTTGTCAGAATCATGTACTTTGCCATGCCTTTTCCCACCAGACGGGGCAGTCTTTGGGTTCCGCCATAACCGGGGATCAGCCCCAGACCTGTTTCCGGCTGAGAAAATTTCGCTTTGGTGGACGCGATGCGAATATCACACGCCATGGCGATTTCACAGCCGCCGCCCAAAGCAAAGCCATTGATTGCCGCAATGACAGGCACCCGCATATTTTCGATCAGATCCATCAGATCCATGCCGGCTTTTGTCCATTCTCTGCCTTCATGCCCTTCCATTTCCACCATGGTGGAAATGTCCGCGCCGGCAATGAAGGAACGTCCCGCACCAGTCAGGATCACGCAGTCCGCCAGATGCTTCCGGTCAATTTCCTGCATACAGCTGTAAATATCGGCGATGACCTCACGGTTGAGAGAGTTCAATGCTTCCGGACGATTGACCGTTACCGTAGCCAGTCTGTTTTTTATATTGAGCAACACATATTGATAATCCATAGGCTTTCCTCCATTTTCTTTTTCGATGATGTTTGATGAAATATAACAGCATAATCCATGCCAACTTGAAAATGCAGTAAAATCAGCCTCAAAAATACTTATTTTTTCCTTTTTCCGGGAAATGATTCATTTTTGAATGAATCACAATCTTTTCTCATTCATTTTCACATCATGATTCAGCAATGAATCATTCATATATTTCTTTCCAACAACTCTGATTATCTCCAAAAAGCCCGGAAATACGGGCATTTCACGGGATAT
>CATZIM010000013.1 GCA_958420075.1 uncultured Clostridia bacterium
CAGTTTATACTTTTTCAAAATGATGGCACAGCCTACGGAAAGGATGATACCGTATGCCGCGTCACTGAGCATCAGCCCAAAGAAAATAAAATAAAATGGTGCAAGAATCGCTGTGGGATCGATGTCATGTCTTGCCGGCAGGCTATACATGCTGGTAACGCCTTCAAAGGCTGTTACCACACCATTGTTGTGCAGCAGGATAGGAACTTCCTCATCGGGATCCGGTTCCTCAATATTATAGTAGAATTCGTACTTTTTCAGCAGATTTTCCACTTTTTCTCTGCTCCACTTGGGCATCCATCCGTCAAAATAAAATACGGTTTCTGTACTAAGCATATCCCCGACAACTTTTGCCCGGTCACGCCGCATACACAAACTGTCATATAGGTATTCGATATCCTGTTTTGCTACACTCAGAGCAGCCAGTTTCTGTTCTTCTTCCTGGATTTCCTGCTCCAGCGCTGTGATCTGCTCTTCGTAAGACTGAATCAGTTCTGCCGGTGTTCCTTTTGTTTCGCCCAGAGTCACCGAAACAAAACCATATGGTCTTAAGGCTTCATAGAGCTGATCTTTTTCATCTTTCCAGCAGATAAAGGAGAAATATTTCTGCTGTTTATCTGCTCCGATTTCATTTACGACTGCCGAAGGCAATGCTGCCAGCACATCTGTCTGTAACTGTGCGCCATTGGTTTTGGCATTGACTGTGCCAAGCACCAGACAAGCATGGGCTGTTTCTGTCATTTCCATGGGTACATCCAATGTTTCCCAAGGCTTGAGACCTTGAATGACTGTACGCAGACGGTTGATTTCCGTTCTTGCGTCTGCAATCTTCTTATTGGATTCTACCGCATGGTCCACATTCATTTCTGTTGCCGTTTTGGTGGCATTCATGTGGTCAACAAAGGCATTCCGCTTGATTTCTTTTCTGGTGTGGATCAATGGTTTTTTGCTGGTATCATACCGATTGATGGCGTCCAATGCGACACTGACACGGGCAATATCCGCTTCCAGACGGGAAACGTCCGCACTGTTACTGGTACGGAAAATATCCGGCATCCATTCTTCGTCATTGACAACGCCTTCCTGAGAATTGATTTCCACAACGCCCAGGCGCATCAGTTCATGCAGAAATGGGGTACGACTGCTGTTCAGACCGATGACAGTCAGTTTTTGCATATCAGTTACTGCCATAAGTACCCACAACCTTTCCGATGACCGCCTGTATTGCTTCTTCTTTCTTTCCCGCAGCCTGCTTTCTGATTTCCTGACAAGCTTCTTCAGCTTCTCTGCGAATACCCTGAATAGTCATTTCGCTGTCTTCCACAGCATTTTTGACTGTTTCATCCACCATGAGCAGTCCATCCTTACGGGTCTTTTCAAGAAGCGCCGCTGCTTCTGCCTGCGCTTTTACCTTCAGTTGTTCCGCTTGTTCTGCCGCCTGGCGTTTTTTCTCCACAGCCTGCGCTTCTGCATCCACAATACTTTTCAGAATTTCATAAGCCACTTTTATCACCTCTCTCGCTGCAAGTTTACTGCATGTTATCAGGTGTTTCTAAATGTATTGACACAAAAAACACTTTTTGTTAAAAAAATGTCAATTTATGTTTCCTTACATAAAAAATATCCCAAGAATAAACAAATGCAGTTTCCCCTTCTCTTCTTCATAATAATACAAAAAAGAGAAGGTCTTATCTGGTAAAAAATGTCTAATATGAATAAGTTTTACCAGTCCCTTCCAGATATGTATCAAATATCAAACATACCTTAATCTAAATAATAATGGTTCTTTGCTGCATTGTCAATATACACTTCCGCCTCTATGATTATAGAAAAATGAAGATTTTCCAACATTATTGTTAAATATAAATCGAAAATTTTTCATAAAAAATGAAAAGCCTGATTTTTAAAGGTGTTGCGGGTAATATTTTGCGTCCTATCTATTTGCAGGCAAAATGATTCACCGTTATTTTTCCTATTAATTTTATATGCAATTGTGCATATACAACAAAATCGCATGACTGAAATTGGATATTCTTTTCTCCTTTTACCATTGTCATACAGAACGAATATGCGTTCTTTTCCGCTTTAAACTGACAGTGAATTTTTTTTTGCAGATTTTTCTGCAAAAAAAGGACTTTGCCTTCGCATAGATCTCTCTATGGAAACAAAGTCCCTTTTTTGTGCTATTTAGTGATTCTCTACGGCTTCCAAGGCACGGAAAATATCACGTTTCATCCAATGGGGCAGTTCACTTTCTTCTATCTCGTCTTTATGCAGCCACAAAAAGCCATCATGTTCCTTGCTTAACTGCACCTCTCCCCCTGTCCAAACAGCTGCATATGTAAAAATACAGAGGTGAATCTGATGCCGGATGATGTCAAACATGGAAACGGGTCTGCCAATCTCTACAGACAGGGATGTTTCTTCCCGAATTTCCCGCAGCAGCCCATCCTCAGCTTTTTCGTAAAAATGCAGCCCGCCGCCGGGCAAATCCCATTTCTGATATTTGTTCATATAACTGCCTGCCATTTCTCCTTTGGAACGACGCAGCACCAACACTTCGTCACCCCGGACAATGACAGCCTTCACAGCCACAGCAAAATCCCGATGCATCTGATTCACCTCCCTTCCTCATTTTTTCTTACTTCGCGCTTTCCAGCAGTTCTTTCAGTTCTTCTTCTGTGAAGTTATATTCTTTGTTGCAGAAATGGCAATGCAGATTTGCCTTTTTATCTTCACGGATGATTTTTTCCAGTTCTTCCTTACCAATGCTGATCAGTGCTTTTTCCACACGTTCTTTGGAACAGTTGCAGTAGAATTCTACAGGCATCTTATCCATGATCTTCAGATCCATATCGCCCAGAATCATTTCCAGAATGTCTTCAGGGCTTTTGCCCATATCCAGCAGGTCTGTCACATAAGGAATGGTATTCAGACGCTGTTCCAGTTTGGAAATCATTTCTTCTGTTGCTTCGGGCATCAGCTGGATGATAAAACCACCGGCACGACGGATAGATGTATCTGTTTCTACCAATACGCCCAGACCTACAGAAGAAGGTGTCTGGTCAGACTGTGCAAAATAATATGTCAGGTCTTCTGCGATTTCACCGCTGACCAGCTGAATTCTGCCGGCATAGGGTTCTTTCAGGCCGATGTCGCGGATAACGCTCATGTAACCTTCCCCAATGGCGCCGCCTACATCCAGTTTGCCGGGATATTTGCTGGGGATATCCACATTAGGGTTGAACACATAACCTTTTACATGGCCATGAGAGTCACCAGAAACTACGATGCCTTTCAAGGGACCCAGACTGCGAATCTGCAATGTTACCAAATCTTTATCACCTTTGAGCATACTGCCCATCATCGCTGCCGCTGTGAGCATTCTGCCCAGTGCCGCAGAAGCTACGGGAGAAGTATGGTGCACTTCTCTTGCATACTGTACGGTTTCTCTTGTTGTTGCTGCAAAAGCACGGATACTGCCGTTCCCTGCCGTTGCACGAATAATATAATCCTGCATGTTGTATTTCCTCCGTTTCTTACTCTGCCCCTGTTGCCACAAACACAATACGCTGGCAATCTTCTTTGGGGCTTTCCCATGTATAATCATCATACATGCCTAACAGCGTAAAGCCGTTTTCTGCCAAGGCAGCTTTGATTTCTTCCACACTGTAGGCTCTTTCATAATGTACTTCTTCAGTTCTTTCGTATTTGCCGTCATTTCCTTCAATAAAAAAGTTCACTGCATAGGCATTGATCTTTTCTTCCGGGTCATAATCGTTTTCCCAGATATAAGCTGCATTTTCCTCTGTAACGGCATAAGTATTCTGGGCAAGGACTTCACTGAATTTGTACTCTGTATTCATATCAAACAAAAACAGTCCACCCTGCCGCAAAGATGCTTTCACACAGGCAAAAGCCGCTGAAAGTTCTCCATCTTCTGTCAGATAATTCAGGCTATCGCAAACGCTGATGATACAGTCTGCCTCCTCCGGCAGAGAAACCTCTGTCAAATCCTGCTCCAATAATATAGAAGAAAGTCCTGCTTCCCGCAGTTTTTTTTCTGCCTGACAGAGCATGTCAAAAGACAGATCCACCCCCATGGTGCGGTATCCTTTTTCTGTCAAAGGCACCAGCAGATTGCCTGTCCCACATCCAAGGTCTGCAATGACCTCCGGCTGTAAGCCTTCCTTTCGCCAGATTTCTTCCAGAAAAGAAAGCCACTGGTCATAAGGCACTTCTTCCATAAACAAATCATAGACTGTGGCAAAGTCTGTATATGCGTTCATTATTTCCACTCGCTTTCCTTGTTGCCATAATCTAAAATTATACCGTTTTCTAAATGGAAAAGCAAGTATTTCCCTTTATTCATCTGCCTTTTTCTCGTTTTTTCCCTCCTGCATCTGTGCGCGCTTCCGTTTGCCCATGATGCCGCCGATGCGTCCGCTTTCTCTGGATGTGAGTCCCTTCCATCCATTTTCTGAAATTTTATCCAACAGTCCTAATTCCTCCGCAATTTCATATTTCATACGCAGGTCTGCTTTTTGTTCTGGTGTCAGTTCTTTTTTCATGATTTTTATACCTCCTGTTTCCCTTGAAAAATGGGCTTTTTTCTTGTACTTATTTTTATTCTTTAAATAATTTTGAAAATTATGCAGGAAAGGTTTGACAGAATCCGATTTGGATGTTAGACTAACTTCATAAGTACATAAAAATACAAAGTAGAGGTGCGTTTTTCAAGAGTAACCGAGCCAATATCATAAGGGATACAGGAGGCTCGTCGAAAGGGGAAAATGCCGAAGAAAAAGACGGCCTTATCTGTTTTTTTCTGGTTGTGCGGTTAAGAGCCGTATGACTGTCATTGGGTTTCCCAATGGAGCGCTACTGGATAATTACCATAGTTTATTGCTATTGTTTATTTTCTATGGTTTTTTGCAGTCGGCGCTGGCCGGCTTTTTTGTTACCAAAAATCATCTCTCGCACAAACGTATTTCTGGGAAGGAAGGTATCAATCATTATGAAAAAAATCAATCTTGCTGTTGTAGGCGCAACCGGTATGGTAGGCAGAACATTCCTGAAAGTTCTGGAAGAAAGACAGCTGCCCATCGACAACTTCTATGTAATGGCATCCAGCCGTTCCGCTGGCTCCAAACTGACTTTCAACGGCAAAGAATATACAGTAGAAGAACTGACAGAACATTCTTTTGATAAACCCATCGACATCGCCCTGTTCTCCGCAGGCGGCGGCACCAGCGAAAAATTCGCTCCCATCGCAGCAGCACACGGCTGTATCGTTATCGACAACAGCTCTCAGTGGCGTATGGACCCCGAAGTTCCTCTGGTAGTTCCTGAAGTAAACCCTGAGGACATCGCTTGGCACAAAAACATCATTGCAAACCCCAACTGCTCCACAATCCAGGCTATGGTTGCTCTGAAACCACTGGATGACAAATACAAAATCAAACGTGTGGTTTACTCCACATATCAGGCTGTATCCGGCGCAGGTATGGCAGGATGGAAAGATCTGGAAAATGGTCTGAAAGGGGAAGCTCCTAAGAAATTCCCTCACCCCATCGCAAACAACTGCCTGCCTCACATCGATGTATTCCTGGATAACGGCTATACAAAAGAAGAAATGAAAATGGTAAACGAAACAAGAAAAATCCTGCATAACGACGAAATGCGCGTAACTGCAACAACCGTTCGTGTACCTGTATTCGACTGCCACAGCGAATCCATCAACATTGAATTTGAAAAACCTTTCGAAATGGATGATCTGCTGGAAACACTGAAAAACGCTCCCGGCGTTGTACTGCAGAACAATTCTGAAGCCAACGAATATCCTTTGGCTGTAGATGTTGCAGGTCATGACGAAGTATACATCGGTCGTGTTCGTCGTGACGAAAGCGTTGAAAGCGGTGTAAACATCTGGGTTGTAGCTGACAACATCAGAAAAGGCGCTGCAACAAACGCTGTTCAGATTGCAGAAGAAATCATCAAAAACATGCAGTAATTCCAAATCATATTGTTGAACATCGAAGGAGGTCATTCTTATGTCTATTTTCACAGGCGCTGGGGTGGCACTGGTTACCCCTACCTACGCTGACGGCAGCGTAAATTTTGATAAACTGAAAGAACTCATTGAATTCCAGATTGCAAACGAAACAGATGCCCTGATCATTTGCGGCACAACAGGCGAAGCATCCACACTGTCTGACGAAGTACAGATCGAATGTGTACGTTTCTCCAAAGAAGTTGCTAACGGCCGTGTTCCTGTTATCGCAGGCGCAGGCAGCAACGATACTGCACACTGCATCGCACTGGCACAGGGCTGTGAAAAAGCTGGCGCTGATGCCGTTCTGCTGGTAACACCTTACTACAACAAAGCAACACAGAAAGGTCTGATCCTGCACTATACAGCAGTTGCCAACAGCATTTCCATTCCCGTTATCCTGTATAACGTACCCGGACGTACCGGCTGCAACATCGCACCTAAAACTGTTTACGAACTGTCCAAAGTAAAAAATATTGTAGCTATCAAAGAAGCAAGCGGCAACTTCTCTCAGATTGCAGAAATCGCTGCACTGTGTGGTCCTGACTTCGATATCTACAGCGGCAACGACGATCAGATCGTTCCTATGCTGGCACTGGGCGCAAAAGGCGTTATCTCCGTACTGTCCAACGTTGCTCCCAAAAATACTCATGACATGGTTGCAAAATTCATGGCTGGCGATGTAGCAGGCGCTGCAAAACTGCAGCTGGATGCCATCGAACTGATCAAGGCGCTGTTCTGCGAAGTAAACCCCATCCCTGTAAAAGCAGCTCTGAACCTGATGGGTTATGAAGTAGGCCCCTGCCGCCTGCCTCTGTGTGACATGGAAGAAAAGAACCTGGAAACACTGAGAACAGCTCTGAAAAATTACGGTTTGCTGAAATAAGATACATTTGTTTCTGTTAAAACAGCAAAATATATGCATCCAGTAAGGGCATCCGTACCGAAATACACAGAGCCGGAACACCCCTAAAAGGTTCCGGCTCTTTCTTTTTGACACTGCTGTTTTAACTTATTTTAAGGAGGTTTTTGATTTATGGTAAATATTATCATGCACGGCTGCGGCGGCAAAATGGGTCATGTCGTAGCAGACCTGGTGAAAAACGACCCTGATTGTCAGATTGTTGCTGGTATCGACCCTGCTGTTCCCGCTCTGGATTTCCCTGTATTCGCTTCCCCTGCGGAATGCACTGTTGACGCAGATGTCATCATCGACTTCTCCACAGCAACAGCTGTTCCCGCACTGCTGGACTTCGCGAAAGAAAAACAGATTCCCGTTGTTGTCTGCACAACAGCTCTTTCTGACGAAACACAGGCAAAACTGGAAGAAACATCTAAAAGCGTTGCTGTTCTGAAATCCGCGAACATGTCCATCGGCGTAAACCTGCTGCTGGATCTGGTACAGCGTGCAGCACAGATCCTTTACGATGCAAACTTCGATATTGAAGTCGTAGAAAAACATCATAACCAGAAAATCGACGCACCCAGCGGCACCGCTATGGCACTGGCTGACGCCATCAATGCTGCTATGGACGAAAAATTCCACTATGTATACGACCGTTCCCAGAAACGCGAAAAACGGGAACGTACAGAAATTGGCATTCATGCCATCCGCGGCGGCAATATCGTTGGGGAACATGATGTGATTTTTGCAGGACGTGACGAAGTCATCACTCTCAGCCACCATGCTTCCAGCAGAGAAGTTTTTGCCGTTGGCGCTGTAAAAGCCGCAAAATTCCTGGCTGAACAGCCTGCTGGTCTGTATTCCATGAAAGAAGTTCTGGCATAAGTATATAAAACCAACTTCAGAAAAACAATATTGCGAAAATATAAAAGCTGGAATCCTTGGTATTGTAAGGATTCCAGCTTTTTTTGTTTCCTTATAAAGCGCCAAAAGCACAGTCTTTTTCATTGAAAATGGGATTTATTTTTCTGTTATGATCTGATAAATATGATCTGCTTTCTGGGCAATGGATTCCGGCAGACTAGCTCCTGTCAGGATCATATCCATGGTATTGGGACGTTTTTCCATCATCTCCACCACTTCTTCTACTGACAGATATCCTTCTTCCACACATTCCAGAATACCATCCAACATCAGCATGTCGCATTCACCAGTATCCAGAATTTTTTTCGTAAAGTTAAAAGCATTTCGGATTTCCGAAGCAATTTCTTTCCGAATTTCTTCTGTCATTTCCGCGCCTTCCCGATCTTTTTCAAAATGGAAGATACGAAAATCCGGTTCCAGTTTTTCCAGCAATGCAATTTCCTGATTGTTATGATAATCCATAAACTGGATCATAACCACCCGCAGGTTTTCTCCAAGGGCACGAATGCCTTTGCCAAGGGATACACTTGTTTTTCCTTTACCTGCACCATAATAAATTGCAATTTGTCCTGTTTTCACCATTGTTCACTCCTGTTATTTCGCCAAACCAGTCTGTGTTTCCTCTGTCGCATTTGCCTGCGGCGCATCTTCTTCTGTGTGCAGCGATATTTTTGATACGGATACTTCATAAGCAATCCGTTCTTCCACCTGATCGCCGTTTTTCTTCTGATACACACGGCTCTGAATACGGCCCCATACTTTCACGGCTGTACCCACTTCCAGAGAGGAAATATATCTCGCGTTTCGTCCCCAGGTAATACAGGGAATATAGTCTGACTTATTGTATGCACGGTTTACCGCAATCAATACATCTGAAATTTCTCTGCCAAAAGGTGTTTTCCGGTAAATGGGCGCTTTGCAGATAAAACCATTGAGAATGATCTCATTTTCATTGTGCATCTGCTCTTCGTCCAACACCTGAATATCTCTGACAAAAATCGTCAGTACCAACCGACTGCGATTTCCTGTATAATTATTGTAACTTCTCAGCTGGCCTTTGATCTTTACATGCTTACCACGCTGGATATCCTGATTCATCAATAACCGTTCTGACACGGTGATTGGCAGAATATCCGCATTTTCACTGAGTCGTTCCGAAGAAATCTTGAATGTATAAAAGCCTTCACCATAAACTTCATGGCTGAATACGCCATCTTCTACTACAACACCCGTAATGACAACGGAATTGTTTTCAGGCAAACTGTTCATTTGCATTTTCTCCCCTTTTCTGTGCCGCAGCAACTGCTCACGCTCCGGCATTTGTTCTTCTGTAACTTACTTTATGCTTGAACAAAAGCCTTTAGAAGTTGAAACAGAAAAACATCTTGTTCCTAACTCATACTATCGTTTTGGATAAAACGATCTTTTCTTTTCTCATCCTTCTCCACCGGTGATGTGTTTTCCGTTACGGAAAATAAAACCAATCTTCACACAATCAATTGCCACCACCATGGTATAGTCTTTTGTTTCATATATCATTGGTTCGCCGCCTTTTTTCACGATCACAGCGTCAATCTTCTTTCCTTCTGCTGTCCAATAAGAAAGAAAATGAAAATCTTCTTCTCCTTTAATCGCCCATTCCAGATCCAAAAGAGGTTTCAAAAAAAAATCTCCGTCACAGCCGAAATAATCAGCTACCCTCTTTCTGGACTGTTCAAAATCCAAAACAGGTTCTTTTCTTGCCATGTTCTTCCTCCGCAATTTTACTAAAGCTATCTGTTTCTATGGTACTGATAACCAACGGATTTGTCAATAACAACCGCATTTTTTGATGTTTTTACAAAATGAAAAAGTATTGATTTTCCAACAAAAAACCCTTTTTTTCGTCAAAAAAAATTTTTTACTCAACAGAAAATCCGATGAACGCAAATACATCGGATTTTCTTTTTTTCACTTTCTGTCCAATATAGGTTTCAAATATTTTCCGGTATATGATTCCGGTACACCGCATACCTCCTCTGGTGTACCACAAGCAACGATGGTACCACCGCCAGTACCACCTTCCGGTCCCAAGTCGATGATATAATCCGCTGTTTTGATCACATCCAGATTATGCTCGATGACAACGACTGTATTGCCGCCTTCCGCCAGCCGCTGAAGGATATGCACCAGCTTATGGACATCCGCCATATGAAGCCCTGTGGTAGGTTCATCCAGAATATACATGGTACGTCCCGTGCTTTTTTTGCTCAGTTCCGTTGCCAGTTTCACCCTCTGGGCTTCACCGCCAGAAAGTGTGGTAGATGACTGCCCTAACTGCACATAAGAAAGACCCACATCGTAGAGTGTCTGCAATTTTGCTTTGATTCTAGGAATGTTCTCAAAGAATTCCAGCGCTTCTTCCACCGTCATTTCCAGTACATCGGAAATGGTCTTGCCTTTGTATTTTACTTCCAGGGTTTCCCGGTTGTAACGTTTACCATGGCAAACTTCACAGGGTACATAAATATCCGGCAGGAAGTGCATTTCAATCTTGATGATACCATCCCCGGCGCAGGCTTCACATCTGCCGCCCTTCACATTAAAGCTGAATCTGCCTTTCTGATATCCACGCATTTTGGCTTCCGTGGTCTGGGCAAACACATCGCGAATCATATCAAAGAGTCCTGTATAGGTTGCAGGATTGCTGCGAGGGGTACGCCCAATGGGTGACTGGTCAATATTGATAACTTTATCCAACTTGTCCTGTCCATTCATATCTTCATGGTTACCGGGACGAAGTTTTGCACGATTCAAATCTCTCGCCAGTCGTTTATAGAGAATTTCATTGACCAGAGAACTTTTGCCGGAACCACTGACGCCGGTAACACAGGTGAAGATTCCAAGGGGAATGTCCACATTGATTTGTTTCAGGTTATTTTCTGCCGCTCCTACAATATGAAGCATGGCTTCTGGATTGACAGGACGGCGTTTTTCTGGCACTTCGATCTTCTTTCTGCCGCTGAGATAATCCCCCGTCAAAGATTCGGTACATGCCTTGATTTCTTCCACATCCCCGGTGCAAATGATATTACCGCCGTCTTTTCCGGCGCCGGGACCTACATCCACGATAAAGTCCGCCGCATACATGGTATCTTCGTCATGTTCCACCACGATAAGGGAGTTCCCGATGTCCCGCAGGTGTTGCAATGTTTTCAGCAGTTTGTCATTATCCCGCTGATGGAGACCAATACTAGGTTCATCCAGAATATACACAACGCCTACCAAGCCGGAGCCAATCTGTGTGGCAAGACGGATTCTCTGGGCTTCGCCGCCGGAAAGTGTGCCTGCCGCCCTTGACAATGTGAGATAATCCAGACCAACATCCACCAAAAAACCGATACGAGCATGGATTTCTTTCAAAATCCGCTCCGCAATCATTTCATCTCTGCCGCTGAGCTGAAGGTTCTGGAAAAATTTCTGAATATCCGCCACAGACATTTCTGTGACCTGAGAAATGTTTTTTCCGCCTACGGTAATGGCAAGAACTTCTGGACGCAGACGCATCCCATGACAGGAAGGACACTCGATGTTAGTCATGTACTCCTCATATTCTCCCCGCATGGTTTCGGATGTTTCGCTGTAACGCCGCTGCAAGTTGGGAATGATGCCTTCAAAGGCATAATCATAGGAACCTGTGCCACGGTAATTGGTGTAGGTAATCCGCAGTTTTTTGCCGCCAGTGCCATAGAAAATGATCTTTTTGATTTCTTCCGGAAGTTCCCGGAAAGGTGTATCCAGAGAAAATCCATATTCCTCTGCCAATGCGTCAAAAAGAACTCTTGTCATGGTATCCTTGCTGGAAATGGAGTTATACCCCGGTGCCACAATGGCACCGCCAGCAATAGAAAGGCTGTCATTGGGCACAATGAGCTGTTCATCAAACTTCATCTGCATGCCCAAACCGGTACAGGTAGGACACGCACCGCTGGGATTGTTGAAGGAAAAGAGTCTGGGTTCGATTTCCATCAGGTCAATGCCGCAGTCAGGACAGGAGAAATTCTGGCTAAATACCAGTTCATCCTCTCCCTGATTCACATCTACTACCAACAGTCCCCCTGTCAGTGCAGTGACTGTTTCGATGGATTCTGTCAGACGTTTCTGGATGCCTTCTTTTACCACCAGACGATCCACAATGATTTCGATGGTATGTTTCTTATTCTTTTCCAGTTTGATTTCTTCAGACAGATCATAAATGATGCCATCCACACGAACACGAACGTAGCCGCTTTTTTTCGCGTCTTCCAGCAGCTTCACATGCTCCCCTTTTCTCCCACGAACAACAGGGGCAAGAAGCTGGATTTTTGTCCGCTCCGGCAGTTCCAGCACACGGTCTACAATCTGGTCAATGGTCTGCTTTTTGATTTCCTTGCCGCATTTGGGGCAATGAGGCACACCAATTCTGGCATAAAGCAGACGCAGATAATCATAAATTTCCGTCACGGTCCCCACAGTGGAACGAGGGTTATGACTGGTTGTTTTCTGGTCGATGGAAATAGCGGGAGAAAGCCCGTCAATCTGGTCAACATCAGGCTTTTCCATCTGTCCCAAAAACTGTCTGGCATAAGAGGACAGAGATTCCACATATCTGCGCTGTCCTTCCGCATAAAGGGTATCAAAGGCAAGGGAGCTTTTCCCGGAGCCGCTGACCCCTGTAAAGACCACCAGTTTATCTCTGGGAATGGTCAAATCTATATTTTTCAGGTTGTGCTCTCTGGCACCCCTGATGACGATTTCATTTTTCATATTCTCTCCTTTTTTCCTTTATGAAAGGAAATATATCATAAATCTTTTTCCATATATCTTTCTTCTGGCACAAAACCAAGTTTCTGATACAAAGGCAAACCATCATCTGTGTAATGCAGACGCATTTTCGTCACACCTCTCTCTTTGGCTTTTTCCAGTGCCATACGCACCAGCTTTTCAGAAATGCCTTTCCTTCGGTAGGCTGGCTTTGTATAAACATTGCGCAATTCTCCATATTTGCCGGAGGGATTATCCACCATAGGGCAGGTTTCGTAAAAACAAACCATGCAGGCTGCCACCAGACTGCCTTCCTCCTCCGCCGCCAACAGAAGCAAATCTTCCGTTTCCATATGCTTACGCAAATAATTTTCTGTTATATTCTGAAAGTCTGCAGGCACATCTTGATAAGACAGCAGAAATTCCATACGCAGTTCCAGAAAATGTTCCAGATCTGCCAGATGCAATACTCGATAATTCATAGGGTTCCCCCTTTCGCATCTTACATGAGTTTTTTCAGTTCCAGAATTTTATCACGCAGTTCCGCTGCCCGTTCAAACTGCAGTTCCATGGCAGCATGTTTCATTTCTTTATCCAAAGTCTGGATAAGTTTTTTCAGTTCTTTTTCACTCATGGATTCCGGATCTTTTTCCAGCCCAAATTTCTGTTTTTCCGTTGCCGCTTTGGTAATCTGGATGACATCATGGACTTTCTTCACAATGGTCTGGGGCGTGATGCCATGGGCTTCGTTGTATGCCTGCTGGATACCACGACGGCGGTTGGTTTCGTCGATGGCTTTCTGCATGCTTTCCGTCATCACATCGGCATACATGATGACACGGCCTTCCGCATTTCTGGCGGCACGGCCAATGGTCTGAATGAGGGATGTTTCCGAACGAAGGAAACCTTCTTTATCCGCATCCAAAATGGCAACCAGACTGACTTCGGGAATATCCAGACCTTCTCGCAGCAGGTTGATGCCCACCAGCACATCAAACACATCCATACGCAAATCACGGATAATTTCCAGTCGTTCCAGCGTATCAATATCGGAATGCAGGTAACGCACCCGCACGCCAGCTTCTCTGAGGTAATCTGTCAGACGTTCTGCCATTTTCTTAGTCAGTGTGGTTACCAGTACTTTCTGTCCTTTTTCTGTGGTTTTCTGGACTTCCGAAAGGAGGTCGTCAATCTGTCCCGCAATGGGACGCACAGAAATTTCCGGATCTAACAACCCTGTTGGACGGATGATCTGTTCCACTGTCTGCTGGGAATGTTCCTTTTCGTACACAGAAGGTGTGGCGGAAACAAAGAGCAGCTGATTGATTTTGCTTTCAAATTCCGCAAATTTCAAAGGACGGTTGTCCAAAGCGGAAGGCAGACGGAACCCAAAGTCCACCAGTGTGGTTTTTCTGGATCTGTCCCCTTCGTACATGGCACGAATCTGTGGAATGGAAACATGGGACTCATCGGCAATAATCAGAAAATCATCAGGGAAGAAGTCAATGAGCGTAAAAGGCGTACTGCCTGCTTCTCTCAAAGACAAATGACGGGAATAGTTTTCAATACCCGTACAGAATCCCATTTCCTTCAGCATTTCGATATCATAATTGGTGCGCTGTGCCAATCTTTGGGCTTCCAGCAGTTTGTCCTCTCGCTTCAACTCTGCCAGACGTTCTTCCAGCTCCGCTTCAATACGTGCAATGGCCATCTGCATTTTTTCCGGCGAAGTTACATAGTGAGAGGCAGGGTAAATGGAAATATGGTTTCTGGTACCAATGATTTCCCCTGTCACCACGTCGATTTCTGTGATACGGTCGATTTCGTCGCCGAAAAATTCCACACGGACAGCATATTTCGAGGACGCCACAGGGAAAATTTCCACTACATCCCCACGGACACGAAAAGTGCCGCGTTCAAAATTCATATCATTTCTGTCATACTGCATTTCAATGAGGCTGTGCAGCACTTCATCCCTGTCTTTTTCCATGCCGGGACGGAGAGAAAGCATCATGCCATAGTATTCTTCCGGGTCACCCAGACCATAGATACAGGATACGCTGGCAACAACAATAACATCCTGTCGTTCTACCAGTGCTGCTGTGGCAGAGTGGCGCAGTTTGTCGATTTCTTCATTGACTGCGGAATCTTTCTCGATATAGGTATCGGTGCTGGGCACATAGGCTTCCGGCTGATAGTAATCATAGTAACTAACAAAGTATTCTACAGCATTTTCCGGGAAAAATTCCTTCAATTCATTATAAAGCTGGGCTGCCAATGTTTTATTATGGGCAATGACCAGCGTAGGTTTCTGTATTTTTTCAATGACGTTTGCCATGGTAAAGGTTTTCCCGGAACCCGTTACCCCCACCAAAGTCTGAAATTTCAAACCTTTTTGAAACCCATCGGCTATTTTCTCAATGGCCTGAGGCTGGTCACCAGTGGGCTGAAATTTGGAATGTATTTTAAATGGTTTGTCCATGACACACCTCCGTTTACACAAATCATTCTCACGCAGTCAAACATCTGACTGCAAAGCACCATACAAACATCCATTTTGTTTCTATGCGCTTATTGACTACCAAAAAGTATATCACAGTTAAATACTAAAGTATAGGGGAACAGCGAAAATATACAAACATTTGTTCTATTTTTTTCATTAAGGAATGTCATAAAACTGTCGAATATGTTCTGCAATCTGCATCAAGTACTCATGGTCAGCAATCCGATCTCGTTTTTCCTTACCTTTTAATATACCCTCTTTTCGCCATTTTTTCAGCACATAACAAAGGCTGCGCCGGCTGATGCCGATTTCTTCACAAATTTCATCCAGCGTATAGCTTTGCAGTCTTGCAGGATGCATCAGGCAATACATAGCCGTATTTTCTTCTGCAGTAAATAGCGTCAGACTGAGGACTTTCCGATACATCTGATAGGTACGGCTGCTGGTACTGCGGTAAAATTCCAGCGCAAACGCCGGATTTTCCATCAGCTGGCAGAAAAGCTGGTCTGGAAATTCCAGATAAACGCAAGGAGTTTCCGCAATGATATTGGCATCGAAGCTATAGCCACGCATACGGCTGATATGACCGGAAAAGCTGCCCACACCAATTTCATCCAGCAAAATGCGTATACCGCGATAGGTCAGGCTGACAACTTTCACAGATCCCTGCAAAATATAAACAATGCGATATCCCTCATCGGCCGCATTGGAAATACATGTCTTGGCAGGGACTTCATGAATGGTGATCTGACTTGTTTCCAGATAAGGTCGAATCATGGGGTATATATCCAATTTTCCTACAAAATCCTGCCAGTTCGCCCAGATTCTCTCATGCATATACAAATTCTTCCTTTCATATGTTTTTGATTTTGTGAATAGTTTATCATATTTTTTCAAATAGTGCAATTTGCACTTAACGAATGATGCCCTACCTGCCATAATAAAATCATCATCATTCACAGAAAGGCAGGTTGAAAAAGTTTGGAAAGTAATGAGATGAAATTACAAGAAATCCTCAAAGCAAGAGGTATCACTGATGAACAGTTAAAGGAAGTGCAGGAGCAGGATATTCCCGCTGCCGCTGAGAGCTTCCAGCGTATCATGGACATCTATTATCTGCTGAAAGTAACCGCAGATATGGAAAGTGCCTACTGGTACAACCGTGTATGGTGGGAAAATGACGGCGATCTGTTGGAAGTACGCCGTGCAAAAGCCGTTGCCGCTTCTCTGGCACACAGCACCCCTACCATTTTGCCTTATGAAAAACTTGTCATGAACAAGACAAAACATCTGCGTGGTGCCT
>CATZIM010000014.1 GCA_958420075.1 uncultured Clostridia bacterium
CTAAACTGGCTGATGCTATCAGAAAATACAAAGCAAGCAAAGCTACAAACTAATTCTTTCCTTAAATATAATTGCGAAAGTAAAATTTGGGTATGCCCTTTAGGGGCATCTTCATAAGAAAACAAAGAAAGCTGAAATCCTTATTACACAAGGGTTTCAGCTTTTTTATTTTTATAAGGATTGGTATTTTTTTGAAGATTGCCATCGTAATTCCATTTAAGAAATAAAGAGAAGGGAAATCATATTTTCTTAAGGAGAATCTGCTTGGGGGACATGACCTTTTTTGTGTGTGGAACCATACGTGGGATTGGAAAAAACATATTATTTTGTAAAATTTTGAAAGAAATATTTTGCAAAATATCAGACAGTTCAGTTTTGTGGATGTCGGAAAGCGTTGATTTTACTGGGTTTTCTGGCATTGAAAAAAATAAAGTAACGTCAAAGTGGTTTTTTGTTCAGTGACAATACAAAATAATACTGGACATTCTATGCCTTTGGTATTAGAATAGTGCCATAAAACAGAAAACAAGGTGCAGAAAACGCCTTGTTTTTCTGTTTATTAAGGGCTTTTTTGCTGGAGCAGACTGCCATTTTGCCAGAATGGACTTTGCCGCAGAAAGACGGAAATTTTCTTTTTCTTAATTTCAAGGAGGTCAGAAACAATGAAAAAAGCAGTAATTACAGTATTGGGACACGACAAAGTAGGCATTATCGCAAGAGTTTGCACTTTTTTGTCTGAAGCGAATGTGAATATTCTGGACATCTCTCAGACTATCGTGGGCGGATATTTTGATATGGTTATGGTGGTAGACATCACCGAAATGACACAGGATTTTGACAAGGCAGCAGACGGTCTGGCTTCCATCGGGGAAGAAATGGGACTGGTAATCAAAATGCAGCATACAGAAATTTTTGACGCAATGCACCGCATTTGATGGGAGGTCACAAACAGATGATTACAAGAAATGAAATTTTAGAAACCAATCAGATGATCGACAACGCCAATCTGGATGTGAGAACCATCACCATGGGTATCAGTCTGCTGGATTGTGCTGACGCGGATATTGATAAGTTTAACGAAAAGGTATACAATAAAATCACCACTTATGCCAAAGATTTGGTAAAAGTCGGTGACGAACTGGCAAAGGAATACGGCGTGCCTGTTGTAAACAAGCGTATTTCCGTAACTCCCATTGCCATTGCAGCAGCTGGCTGCAAAACAGATTCTTATGTAAGTATTGCGCAGACATTGGATCGTGCTGCAAAAGCCGTAGGCGTAAACTTCATTGGCGGTTTTTCTGCTCTGGTGCAGAAAGGTTACACCGAAAGTGACAGAAAACTCATCGCTTCCATTCCTGAAGCTATGGCAGTAACAGACTTTGTTTGTTCTTCCGTAAATATCGGTACTTCCCGTAACGGTATCAACATGGATGCTGTCAAAGAAATGGGCGAAGTCATCCATAAGACAGCAGAACTGACAAAAGACAGAGAATGCATCGGTTGTGCAAAACTGGTTGTATTCTGCAACGCTGTAGAAGACAACCCCTTCATGGCAGGCGCTTTCCACGGCGTTGGTGAAGCAGACTGTGCTATCAACGTTGGTGTCAGCGGCCCCGGCGTTGTGAAAAAAGCACTGGAAGAAGTAAGAGGCGAAGATTTTGAAACACTGTGCGAAACTGTAAAACGTACTGCATTCAAAATCACTCGTGTTGGTCAGATGATCGCAAGAGAAGCGTCCAAACGTCTGAATGTACCTTTCGGTATCATTGACCTTTCTCTGGCACCTACACCTGCTGTTGGTGACAGTATCGCGGAAATCTTTCAGGAAATGGGTCTGGCAGAACCCGGCGCACCTGGTACAACTGCAGCTTTGGCTCTGCTGAACGACAACGTGAAAAAAGGCGGCGTTATGGCATCCTCTTACGTTGGCGGTCTGAGCGGTGCGTTCATTCCTGTCAGCGAAGACCATGGTATGATCGAAGCAGCTGCAAAAGGCGCTTTGACTCTGGAAAAACTGGAAGCTATGACTTGCGTTTGCTCCGTTGGTCTGGATATGATCGCTGTACCCGGTGATACAACACCTGCAACACTGTCCGGTATCATTGCCGATGAAGCTGCAATCGGTATGGTGAACAATAAAACAACTGCGGTTCGTCTGATCCCTGTCATCGACAGAGGCGTTGGCGAATCCGTAGAATTTGGTGGTCTGCTGGGTTATGCACCCATTATGGCTGTAAACAAATACAGCTGCGAAGACTTTATCGCAAGAGGCGGTAGAATCCCCGCACCTATCCACAGCTTCAAGAACTAATGCGCCATTTCATACATAAGATAAAAATTCAATTTATTTGAGTGGAGGAGAAATTTCTATGAATTATCAGGAAGTATTGGCTGCGGCTAGAGGAGAAATGGGGCCTTACTGTAAGGTTTGTCCCGTTTGCAACGGTTTGGCGTGCAAAAATCAGATTCCCGGTCCTGGCGCAAAGGGAATCGGTACAGGCTTTATTCGCAACTATCAGAAATGGCAGGAAATCTGCGTAAACATGGATACCATTTGCGAAAACAAACCTGTTGACACCAAGTTTGAATTGTTTGGAAAAACTTATGATTATCCGTTCTTTGCTGCACCCATTGGTGCCATGCAGCTGCACTATGGCGACAAGTATGATGACAACGGATATAACCACATTCTGGTAAAAGCATGTGCGGACAACGGCATTGCGGCATTTACTGGCGACGGTACAGACCATAATGTATTCGCTGCTGCATGTGAAGCTATCAAGGCATCCGAAGGCGTGGGTGTTCCTACCATCAAGCCCTGGAATATGGAACTGGTAAAAGAAAAAATCGACATGGCAAAAGCAGCAGGCGTAAAAATGATCGCTATGGACATTGATGCGGCTGGTCTGCCTTTCCTGAAAAATATGACACCTCCCGCAGGCAGCAAAACTGTGGAAGAACTGAAAGAAATCATTTCTTACGCAGGGGTACCTTTCATCCTGAAAGGCATCATGACTGTAAACGGTGCAAAGAAAGCACTGGAAGCAGGCGCTACTGGTATCGTTGTTTCCAACCACGGCGGTCGTGTACTGGATCAGTGTCCCGCAACAGCAGAAGTTCTGCCTGAAATTGTAGAAGCTGTTGGTGGCAAAATGACTATTCTGGTAGACGGCGGTATCCGTTCCGGTATGGATGTATTCAAAGCTCTGGCTTTGGGTGCAGATGGCGTACTGATTGGCCGTCCTTTCGTAAATGTCATTTACGGCGCTGCGGAAGAAGGCGTTGCGGCTCTGGTGGAAAAACTGGGTGCAGAACTGAAAGATACCATGGCAATGTGCGGTGTACATAGCCTGAAGGAAATCACAAAGGACTGCGTACGCAGATAAGCGTTTTGATAAAAAGCAAATCGGAAATTCTCAGAAATGGGAGTTTCCGATTTTTTTATTTTGTGTGAGAAGAATTTCTACTATTATATATAGGAAGAAACTCCGTATTTTATGGGGTATAAAAACTGGTAAAAATGGGAATATCAAAAAAAAGAAAGCATGTGAGGACCTATGAAAGAGGTGTCTTATTTATGCGTGCAAAAACGGAGAAATTGAGATGCCTGTTTTGTGCAAGAGAAACAAAAGAGGGATGCATTATGCAGAAGTACGTGTATACACTTGTTTAATTTGTTTAAGTTTTGCGGGAAATGGACAAATGTTTTTTGTTAAATTTCTAAGAAATTTTTTTGAAAAAATACAAAAAAACTCTTGCCAAATCAGGAAAAGTCGTGTATACTTGTTTGTGTTGTGACATAGAGTGTTGATACGGAAGGTTGCTGAGAGCCGAATTGAGCGGCTTGATGGTTTTTCCGAGGAGCGATGTCCAGTTCAAGAAACCGGGCGACAAGGTCACTGTACTGAATATTTAGGGTGAGTTATCTCGACAGGATAACTTTGCGTATCTGACGTTGCAGGATACACCCGGATAAGTGTGCAGTCACCACTTGTCGTGCTGAAAGTTAAAGTACGAAAAGGAGGGGACTTTTTTTATGGCTAACCCAAAAATCAGAATCAGTCTCAAAGCTTACGATCACAAGCTGATCGATCAGTCTGCAGCGCAGATCATTGAAACAGCAAAGAAAACAGGAGCGCAGATCAGTGGTCCTATTCCACTTCCCACTAAGAAGGAAGTTGTGACCATCATCAGAGCAACACACAAATACAAAGACTCCAGAGAACAGTTCGAAATGAGAACTCACAAGAGATTGATCGACATTCTGAGCCCTACTGGCAAAACAGCAGACGCCCTGAGCCGTCTGGATCTGCCCGCAGGCGTAGACATCACACTGAAAGTGATGAAATAAGATCACGGAAATCACAGACGGAAGCAACGACCGCTGATTTCAAATAAAAGAAATTATCCAAAACACTCGGTTTATATAAGAAACATCTTCATGCAAGACTCTTATATGAATCTAGTATGATTACTCTCAAAAGAGAGCAATCCGCTGTAGAAACTTAGGAGGTGCAACTACATGAAAAAGGCTATTATGGCTAAGAAAATCGGTATGACACAGGTTTTCACAGAAAACGGTGCACTGGTACCGGTTACCGTTCTTGAAGCAGGCCCCTGCGTTGTAATCCAGAAGAAAACAATGGAAAACGACGGCTATGAAGCAATCCAGGTTGGTTTCAAGGATGCAAAAGCAAAAAAAGTAAACAAACCCGCAAAAGGTCATTTCGACAAAGCAGGCGTAGCTGCTAAGAAATACCTGAAAGAATTCAGACTGGAAGACACAAGCGCATACGAAGTTGGTACTGAAATCAAAGCTGACGTATTCGCAGCAGGCGACAAAGTAGACGCAAGCGGCGTTTCCAAAGGTAAAGGCTTCCAGAGCACAATTAAGAGATATAACGCACAGAGAGGTCCCATGGGTCATGGTTCCAAATCTCACAGAGTAGTTGGTTCCATGGGTTCTTCCGCTACACCCAGCCGTGTTAAAAAAGGCAAAAGAATGCCTGGTCACATGGGTAGCATAAAAGTAACCATCCAGAACCTTGAAATCGTTCGTGCTGATGCAGAAAAGAACCTGCTGCTGATCAAAGGCGCAGTTCCCGGCCCTAAAGGTTCTGTTCTGGTAATCAAAGACAGCGTAAAGGCTTGATAAACTTTACGAAAGGAGGAAACTAACATGGCAAACGTTGCAGTAATGAACATGAATGGCGAACAGGTAGGCAACATCGACCTGAACGACGCTATTTTCGGAATAGAAGCAAATGAACATGTGATGCACCTGGCAGTAGTTCAGTATCTGGCTAACCAGAGACAGGGCACACAGAGCACAAAAACACGTGCAGAAGTACGTGGCGGTGGTAGAAAACCTTGGAGACAGAAAGGCACAGGTAGAGCAAGACACGGCTCCATCCGTTCCCCTCAGTGGGTTGGCGGTGGCGTAGTATTCGCTCCCAAGCCGAGAGATTACTCCTTCAAACTGAACAAAAAAGTAAAAAGACTGGCACTGCAGTCCGCACTGTCTACAAAAGTTGCTGAAGGCAAAATCATTGTTCTGGATGAACTGAACCTGGCAGAAGTTAAGACAAAAGATATGGCTAAAGTACTGGCTAACATCAACTGCGGCAAAGCGCTGATCGTTATGGATGGTACAAACACAAACGTAATGCTGTCCGCTAGAAACATCCCTGATGTAAAAACAGCTTCCGTAAGCACAATCAACGTTTACGACCTGCTGAAATACAACACACTGGTTGTAACAAAAGACGCGGTAGCGAAAATCGAGGAGGTGTACGCATAATGGCAGATCTGAAATATTATGACGTAATCTTGAGACCCGTTATCACAGAAAACAGTATGGCTGTTCTGGATGATAAAAAATATACTTTCCTGGTTCATCCCGAAGCTACAAAAGCTCAGGTAAAAGAAGCAGTTGAAAAAATGTTCGAAGGCGCGAAGGTAGCAGCTGTTAACACAATGAATTACAGCGGCAAACCCAAAAGAAGAGGTTATATCTTCGGCAAAACAAAGAAATTCAAAAAAGCAGTTGTGAAACTGGCTGCTGACAGCAAAGACATCGAAATCTTCCAGGGTATGTAATCCGGAAGGCACTTGAACGAAAAACACACGGAAACGTGTAGACAGATAATCACTTATCGAAAGGAGTGGAAAAAATGGCAATTAAAAGATATAAGCCATATACACCGTCCAGAAGACACATGACAGTGTCCGCATTTGATGAAATCACAAAATCCACACCCGAGAAATCTCTGGTGGTACACCTGAAGAAAAACTCCGGTAGAAATAACCAGGGTAAAATCACAGTTCGTCACAAAGGCGGCGGCGCTGCGATCAAATACAGACTGGTAGACTTCAAACGTAACAAAGATGGTATTCCTGCAACAGTAAAAGCAATCGAATACGATCCTAACAGAACAGCAAACATCGCTCTGATCGTTTACGCTGACGGTACAAAATCCTACATTCTGGCTCCTGTTGGCCTGAAAGTTGGCGATCATGTAATGAACGGCCCCGAAGCCGAAGTTAAACTGGGCAACACACTGCCTATGAGCATGATCCCCGTTGGTGCAAGCATCCACAATATCGAAATGAAACCCGGCAAAGGCGGCCAGCTGGTTCGTTCCGCTGGTAACGTTGCACAGCTGATGGCAAAAGAAGGCAAATATGCAACAGTTAAACTGCCCTCCGGCGAAATGAGACTGCTGCCCATCGAATGCAGAGCAACAATCGGTCAGGTTGGCAATATCGACCACGAACTGGTTCACATCGGTAAAGCAGGTAGAAAACGTCACATGGGTATCAGACCTACTGTAAGAGGTTCCGTAATGAACCCTAACGATCACCCTCACGGTGGTGGTGAAGGTAGAGCACCTATCGGTCGTCCATCTCCTATGACACCTTGGGGCAAACCTGCAATGGGCTACAAAACAAGAAACAAACACAAAGCTTCCAACAAATATATCATTCGTCGTAGAAACGGCTAATGAATTTCGATGTGCCGCATGAGCACAGAGCATGAAACAAGGAGGATGAAATAATGAGCAGATCACTGAAAAAGGGACCTTTCGCTGACGATCATCTGCTGAAGAAAATCGACGCAATGAACGCAGCGGGCGAAAAGAACGTAATCAAAACATGGTCTCGCCGTTCTACAATCTACCCCGATATGATCGGTCATACAATCGCGGTTTATGACGGCAGAAGACATGTTCCTGTATATATCACAGAAGACATGGTTGGCCACAAACTGGGCGAATTCGCTCTGACAAGAACTTACAGAGGCCACGGCAAAGACGCAGAAAAGAAATCTAGAGTTCGGTAATAGAGTTTAAAACGAAAGGAGGTTTCGTTCATGGCAAAAGGTCATAGAAGCCAAATTAAGAAAGAAAGAAACATTGCAACACAGGAAAAAAGACCCCACGCTACTGCTAAATATGTAGGTATTCCTGCAACAAAAGCAAAAATCGTTTTGGATCAGATCAAAGGCAAAGACGTTGTAACAGCAGCAGCGATGTTGAATTATTCTCCAAGATATGCTTCTGAAATCATTGCGAAAGTTCTGAAATCCGCAATGGCAAACGCAGAAAACAACTTGGGTATGGACGTGAGCAAACTGTATGTAGAAGAGGTAAGTGCAGATCAGGGTCCTACAATGAAGAGAATCCGCCCCAGAGCACAGGGCAGAGCTTACCGCATTCTGAAAAGATCTTGCCACATTTCCATCATTCTCAATGAGAGATAAGGAGGTACACAATGGGACAGAAAGTAAATCCACATGGATTAAGAGTCGGTATCATCAAAGACTGGGATACCAAATGGTATGCTGAAAAAGACTTTGCTGATTACCTGGTAGAAGACGTTAAAATCAGAAAATTCATCAAAAAGAAACTCTACGCAGCAGGCGTTTCCAAAATCGCTATCGAAAGAACAGCTGGCCGCGTAAAGATTAGCGTATATACAGCAAAACCCGGTATCGTAATCGGTAAAAATGGTCAGGCAATCGAAGAACTGAAAGGCGAAATCCAGAAAATGACAAGCCAGAAGGTTGCTGTGAACATCGAAGAAATCAAAAGACCCGAAACAGACGCTCAGCTGGTTGCTGAAAGAATCGCACTGGATCTGGAAAACCGTGTAACATTCCGTCGTGCAATGAAACAGGCAATGGGCAGAACAATGAAATTCGGTGCAAAAGGTATCAAAACAGCAGTAAGCGGTCGTCTGGGCGGCGCTGATATTGCTCGTACTGAAAGCTACCATGACGGTACCATCCCCCTGCAGACACTGCGCGCAGACATCGACTACGGCTTCGCAGAAGCTGATACAACATACGGCAAACTGGGCGTAAAGGTTTGGATTTACAAAGGTGAGGTACTTCCTGTAAAAGCAGCGAAAAAGGAAGGAGGCGCTAAGTAATTATGTTAATGCCTAAAAGAGTAAAACATCGTAAACAGCAGAGAGGTTCTATGAAAGGCCGCGCTTACAGAGGTAACAAAGTTACTTACGGCGACTTCGGTATCATGGCTATGGAACCCACATGGATCACATCCAATCAGATCGAAGCAGCTCGTGTTGCGATGACAAGACATATTAAACGTGGCGGTGACGTTTGGATCAAAATTTTCCCTGACAAACCCGTTTCCGCAAAACCTATCGGTACTCGTATGGGTTCCGGTAAAGGCGCTCCCGAATATTGGGTAGCAGTAGTAAAACCCGGCAGAGTTATGTTTGAAATCGGCGGCGTTGCAGAAGAAACAGCAAGAGAAGCACTGAGACTGGCAATCCACAAACTGCCCATCAAGTGCAAAATCGTTTCCAAGGCAGAAGCAGCAGAAATGGCAGGTGATCATCAGTGAAAACAAAAGGTTATGTAAGTGAATTGATGGGTAAAACTGCTGATGAATTACAGAAGGACCTTGTTTCCGCTAAAAAAGAACTGTTCAACCTGAGATTCCAGAACGCAACAAATCAGTTGGATAACACAGCAAGAATCAAGGAAGTTCGTAAGAACATCGCAAGAATCCAGACAGTAATGACACAGAAAGCAAGAGAAGTAAAATAATAAACACGGTTTAGCGAAAGGAGGCACACAACGTGGAAGAAAGAAATCTTCGTAAAACCAGAATCGGTAGAGTAGTCAGCGACAAGATGGACAAAACAATCGTAGTTGCTGTAGAAGATAAAGTAAAACACCCTTTGTATGGTAAGATCGTAAACAGAACTTACAAGCTGAAAGCCCATGACGAAAACAACGAATGCGGTATCGGCGACCGTGTAAAGGTTATGGAAACAAGACCTCTGTCCAAAGACAAGAGATGGAGACTTGTAAGCATCATCGAAAAAGCAAAATAATCCTGCAGAGAGGAGGAATTTAGATGGTTCAGCAAGAAACCAGATTAAAAGTAGCAGACAATTCAGGAGCAAAAGAACTCCTTTGCATCAGAGTACTGGGTGGTTCCACCAGAAGATATGCAGGAGTTGGCGATATTATCGTAGCTGCAGTTAAAGACGCAACACCCGGCGGTGTTGTTAAAAAAGGCGACGTTGTAAAAGCAGTAGTCGTTAGAACCGTTCATCCCGTAGGCAGAGCAGACGGCAGCTATATCAGATTCGACGAAAACGCAGCAGTTATCATCAAAGATGACAAAAACCCCAGAGGTACTCGTATCTTCGGGCCCGTTGCAAGAGAGCTGAGAGAGAAACAGTTCATGAAAATTCTTTCTCTGGCACCGGAAGTATTATAAGGAGGTGTGCTAGGTGGCTAACATGAAATTGAAAACAGGTGACAAAGTTGTTGTCATCGCTGGTAAAGACAAAGGCAAAGAAGGCAAGATCCTTCATGTAGATAGAAAAAACAACCGTGTCATCGTTGAAGGCGTAAACATGATTTCCAAACACACAAAACCCTCCATGCAGAATCAGCAGGGCGGCATCGTGAAAAAAGAAGGTTCCATCCACGCTTCCAACGTAATGTACCTGCACAACGGCAAAGCAACACGCCTGGGTGCAATGATCAAAGACGGTAAAAAAGTAAGAGTAGCGAAAAAAACAGGCGAAGTTATCGACTAATCCCTGTGAAAGGAGGTAAACAATGAGCAGATTAAGAGATTTCTATAACACAGAAATTATCCCTGAAATGACTAAAAAGTTTTCATATACAAACAAGCTGGCTGTACCCAAGATTGAAAAAATCATCATCAACATGGGCGTAGGCGAAGCAAAAGAAAATGCGAAAGTTCTGGACGGCGCTGTAAAGGATATGGCTACCATCTCCGGTCAGAAACCTCTGGTAACAAAAGCAAAAAAATCCGTTGCAAACTTCAAACTGCGTGAAGGTATGAACATCGGTTGCAAAGTTACACTGAGAGGCGACAGAATGTACGAATTCGCTGACAGACTGATCAACATTGCGCTGCCTCGTGTACGTGACTTCCGTGGTGTTAAAGCGAACAGCTTTGACGGCAGAGGTAACTACACAATGGGTATCAAAGAACAGCTGATCTTCCCTGAAATCGAATACGATAAAGTAGACAAAATCAGAGGTATGGATATCGTTTTCGTAACAACAGCGAAAACAGACGAAGAAGCAAGAGAATTACTGAGATTGTTCGGTATGCCATTCGCAAAATAATCAAGGGAGGGACAAAAATGGCTAAAACATCTATGGTTGTAAAGCAGCAGAGAAAACCTAAATTCTCTACAAGAGCTTACACACGTTGCAGAGTGTGCGGCAGACCTCACTCTGTACTGAAAAAATATGGAATTTGCCGTATTTGCTTCCGTGAACTGGCATACAAAGGTCAGATTCCCGGCGTAAAGAAAGCAAGCTGGTAATAACGAAAGGAGGAATTGACAATGTCCATGAGCGACCCTATCGCAGATATGCTCACTAGAATCAGAAACGGTAATATTGCGAAACACGATACAGTAGATGTTCCTTCTTCCAAGATGAAGAAAGCAATTGCGGACATTTTAACTAAAGAAGGTTACGTAAAAGGTTACGAAGTAATCGAAGATGGTATCAAATCCACACTGCGTATCAGCCTGAAATATGGTGCAGATAAAAACGAAAAAGTTATCACAGGCCTGAAAAGAATTTCCAAACCCGGTCTGAGAGTTTTCGCAGGCAAAGACGAACTGCCTAAAGTTCTGGGCGGTCTGGGAATTGCCATCATTTCCACAAGCCACGGCTTGATGACAGATAAAGAAGCAAGAAAAGCAGGCGTTGGCGGCGAAGTTGTTGCTTTCGTTTGGTAATATAAATCGACAAGTATTAGGAGGTGCAGACCATGTCTAGAATCGGTAAATTGCCCGTAGCAGTACCTGCCGGTGTTGAAGTTAAAATCGGTGAAGATAACCTGCTGACAGTGAAAGGCCCCAAAGGCACACTGGAAAGAAAATTATCCGCAGACATGCATATCGCAATGGAAGATGGTCAGATTGTGGTAACAAGACCCAACGACCTGAAAAGAAATAAAGCATTACACGGCCTGACAAGAACTCTGATCTTCAACATGATCGTTGGTGTTACTCAGGGTTATGAAAAAACACTGGAAATCAACGGTGTTGGTTACAGAGCTGCAAAATCCGGTAAGAAACTGACCCTGACACTGGGTTATTCTCACCCTGTAGAAATGGAAGATCCCGAAGGTATCGAATCCATCGTAGAAGGCACAAACAAAATCATTGTTAAGGGTATTGATAAAGAAAAAGTTGGACAGTTTGCTGCTGAAATCAGAACAAAACGTCCCCCCGAACCCTATAAAGGCAAAGGTATTAAATACTCTGACGAATATATTAGACGTAAAGTTGGTAAGACCGGTAAGAAATAATCTGACGCACGCAGCGTGATTGTTTATATCGGAAAGTGACTGATTTGAAAGAAACGGAGTGAAAATACTATGATTAACAAGCCATCTCGTGCAGCGGCTCGTAAGAAAAGACATTACAGAATCCGCAACCATGTGAAGGGTACAGCAATGAGACCCAGACTGGCAGTGTTCAGATCTAACAAACACATGTATGCACAGATCATCGACGACGTTGCACATCATACACTGGTAGCAGCTTCCACAATGGAATCTGAAATCGCTAGCACACTGGAACATACTGATACTGTAGCAGCTGCAGCAGCTGTTGGCGAAGCTATTGCGAAAAAAGCAGTAGAAAAAGGTATCACAGAAGTTGTATTCGACCGTGGCGGTTTCATTTACCACGGCAAAATCAAAGCCCTGGCGGAAGCAGCAAGAGAAGCCGGTTTGACATTCTAAGGCAAGGAGGAAAGCAAGTTGAAAAGAATCGATCCAAGCACTTTAGATCTGAAAGATAAAGTAGTTACCATCAACCGCGTAACAAAAGTTGTTAAAGGCGGTCGTACCATGAGATTCTCCGCACTGGTTGTTGTTGGCGACGGCAACGGTCACGTAGGCTGCGGCGTTGGTAAAGCTGCTGAAATCCCCGATGCTATCCGCAAAGGGAAAGAAGACGCTATGAAAAACATCATCGAAGTAAACAGAAATGATGTAGACAGCATCTTCCACGGCGTTACAGGCACATACGGCAGCGCAAGCGTTCTGCTGATGCCTGCTGCAGAAGGTACCGGTATCATCGCTGGTGGCCCTGCTCGTGCCGTATTGGAATTGGCAGGTATCCGCAACATCAGAACAAAATCCCTGGGTTCCAACAACAAACGTAACGTAGTAAGCGCTACAATCGAAGGTCTGTCCAGAGCGACAACACCTGAAGCAGTAGCTAAACTGCGTGGCATTACTGTAGAAGAACTCTTGGGTTAAGGAGGAATTGACAGTGGCTGAAATTAAAATCACATTGGTGAAATCTACAATCGGAGCAATTCCGAAACATAAAAAAACAGTACAGGCGCTGGGTCTGAGAAAGACAAACAGCAGCGTGATTCAACAGGACAACGCGGCTATCAGAGGCATGATTCATCAGATTAGCCACCTTGTAAAAGTTGAAGAAGTTTAATTTTAGGAGGTGCCATAATGAACTTATGCGAATTGAGACCTGCTGAAGGCTCCAGAGAAAAAAATTGGAGAAGAGGCAGAGGTCATGCAACCGGCAACGGTAAGACAGCAGGCAGAGGTCACAAAGGTCAGGGCCAGCGTTCCGGTTCCGGCGGCAAGTGCGGCTTCGAAGGCGGTCAGATGCCTTTGTACAGAAGACTCCCTAAAAGAGGCTTCACATGCAGAAACAGCAAAGAAATCGTTGCTATCAACGTTTCCATGCTGAATGTATTTGAAAACGACGCAGTAGTAGATATCGATGCTTTGAAAGCCGTAGGTTTGATCAGTAATCCTAGAGATGGCGTGAAGATTCTTGGCGAAGGCGATCTGGAAAGAAAGCTGACCGTTAAAGTAAACTTCTACAGCAAAACAGCTCAGGAAAAAATCGAAGCAGCCGGCGGCAAAGCAGAGGTGATCTAATTGTTTAAGATTTTCGTAAACTCTTGGAAGACGAAAGAAATCAGAAACAAGATTCTGTACACTCTGATGATCTTCGCGATCATCAGAATCGGTACACAAATTGCTCTGCCTGGTATTGACGCAGCAAGCGTTGTTGCGGCAAGAGAATCCGCAGGTGTTGGCACACTTTACAGCATGATTGCTGGCGGTGCAAACTCCAGCTGGTCAATCTTTGCAATGGGTATTGGTCCTTATATCAATGCTTCCATCATCATGCAGCTGTTGACCATCGCGATTCCCAAATTCGAGCAGCTTTCCAAAGAAGGCCCCGAAGGAAGAAAAAAATTGCAGTCTTATAGCAGATATTTAACAGTAATACTTGCGCTCATACAGGGTATTGGGTTAACATATACCTATCAGAACATGTATGTGGAAGCAAATATGCTGTACTATGTTGCTTCTGTTGTAACTCTGGTTTGCGGTTCCACATTCGTAATGTGGCTGGCAGAACAGATTACAGCAAAAGGGATTGGCAATGGTTCTTCCATGGTAATCTTTATCAACATCGTTTCCGGTCTGCCTACTGGTGCAGCTAGCCTGTACTATATGATCAGCGGTTCCGGTGCAATGGGTGCGGTAAAGGTTGCTGCAATTCTGGTGATTCTGCTCATCGTTCTGGCATTCATCGTTTGCGTAAACCGTGGTGAAAGAAGACTGCCCGTGCAGTACTCTTCCAAAATGGTTGGCAGAAAACAGGCCAGCGGCAGAAACACAACAATGCCGATCAAGGTAAATACTTCCGGCGTTATCTCCATCATCTTTGCAATCTCCTTGCTGCAGTTCCCGCAGCAGATTGGCAACTTTATCCTCAACAAGGGTGAAGTTTTCACAAAGGTGATCGAAGTTCTGAATATGACACACCCCATCGGTGCGTGTCTGTATGTATTATTGATTATCTTCTTCACATATTTCTACACATCCATCGTGATCAACCCCAATGAAATCGCGATGAACATGAAGAAGAACGGTGGCTTCATCCCTGGTATCAGACCCGGTCAGCCCACCAGCGCTTATATCACCAGAGTGGTAAGCAGAATCACACTGGTTGGCGCAATCTGCTACGCAATCCTGGCTATGGTGCCTGTTGCGCTGCAGTGGATCTTCAAAGTGAATGTTGGCTTCGGTGGTACTACACTGATCATCGTGGTTGGCGTTACACTGGATATCGTAAAAGCACTGGAAAGCCAGTTGCTGATGCGTCACTATAAAGGATTTTTGAGCGAATAATAGCAGCCGCCTGGGGAATGCAGCATGCATTTCCCGCCGGTTGTTACTTGGGGAGAAAAACAGAGAGAAGGCCTATAAAGAAAAGAGGTTGATTCGTATATGAAATTGGTACTCATTGGTGCGCCTGCAGCCGGCAAAGGCACACAGGCAGCAAGACTGGTGAAACATTACGGCATCGCTCATATTTCTACAGGCGATATGCTCAGAGAAGAAGTGGCAAAAGGAACAGAGCTTGGTAATCAGGCGAAATCCATTATGGCAGCAGGCGGTCTGGTTTCTGATGAACTGATCATCGCGATCGTTCAGGAAAGAATCAAAAAAGACGACTGCGCAAAAGGTTTCATTCTGGATGGTTTCCCTCGTACAGTAGTACAGGCGGAAAAACTGGAAGAAATGGTAAAACTGGATAAAGTTGTTTATATTAACGCACCTGACGAAGTTATGTTGGAAAGATTGACAGCAAGACAGACTTGTCCTAAATGCGGTGCAACATATAACAAAATGTTCCTTCCTTCCAAAGTTGAGGGTATCTGTGATGTATGCGGCGAAAAATTGACGCAGCGTAAAGACGACACCGTGGAAGCTGGTCAGAAACGTATCCAGACATTCCACGAACAGAGCGAACCTCTGGTAGGCTTTTATGAAAAAGAAGGTATTCTCTTTGAAGTAGACGGCACCATGCCCATCGACGAGATCACAAAAGCGATCATCGCTGGTCTGGACGCCTGAGCAAGAAGGGAACGCGTTGCTTAAGTCAATGTGAAAATTTTCGGGGAGCAGCTAAGAGCGGCTTTCAGTGGAGCAAAACTCCACAAGATAGAAATGATACCGTTTTGATGGCGGCTGAAAAGTCAAAATCCTTACGTTATCCCACGAATGTAATGAGGTGAGAACGATGGAATATCAGAGCGGGCAAGTGGTTTATTCCAAAAGCGGCCACGACAAGGGCGATACGTTGATGGTGCTTTTTGTGGAAGGGGCTTATGTCTATCTGGCAGACGGCAAACGCCGCAAGATTGAGAAGCCAAAACGCAAGAAGATGATCCACGTGCAGCCAACCGGATATGTGGACACGGTTTTGGCCGATAAACTGGCCGAAGGGGCTTACGTCCTGGATGCGGATATCGCAAAGGCCATCAAAAAGTACAAGAAGTTGGCGGAAACATAATTTAAGGAGGTTCTTGGTCTTGTCAAAAAATGACGTTATTGAAGTAGAAGGAACCGTGCTGGAAAAATTACCGAACGCCATGTTTCAGGTGGAACTGGAAAACGGCCATCAGATTTTGGCGCATATCTCCGGCAAGCTGCGTATGAATTTCATCCGTATTTTGCCCGGTGACAAAGTGTTAGTGGAAATGTCTCCTTATGACCTGACAAAGGGCAGAATCATTTGGAGAGCGAAATAAGGAAGGAGCGATCACAATGAAAGTAAGACCATCTGTAAAACCCATGTGTGAAAAATGCAGAATCATCAAAAGAAAAGGTCGTGTAATGGTCATTTGTGAAAATCCCAAGCATAAACAGAAACAAGGCTGATGATTTCGTTATGGCTTTACGGGGGTAAACGTCCTCGGGAGTCGTTGGTAAATCCGTCAAGGTAGGACGAAGGAGCATACAGTTAATAGCGGGAGCAGCAGCCAGACTGACGGCTGTTCTTCTCGTTTGTAATGCCCAACGCT
>CATZIM010000015.1 GCA_958420075.1 uncultured Clostridia bacterium
TGTAGGCCCTATTTCACCGGTAGCCCCAGTGGGACCTGCTTCGCCCGTAGAACCTGTTGCCCCCGTAGCTCCCGTTTCGCCCATAGGGCCCGTAGCTCCGGTAGCTCCTGTTGCCCCGGCAGGACCCGCTTCACCCGTAGGACCTGTTGCGCCAGTTGCTCCAATTTCGCCTGCAGGACCTGCGGCACCAGTAGGACCCGTAGGACCAGTCATGCCCATTGTACCCGTAGCCCCCGTTGCGCCTGTAGGACCTGTCAGACCGGTTATGCCTGTAGGTCCCGTTGCCCCGATGGGTCCCGCTATACCTGTTGCACCTGTAGGCCCAGTGGGTCCTGTAGGTCCCATTGCGCCTGTAGGACCGGTAGCCCCCGTAGGTCCCGTAGAACCGGTAGCTCCAGTGGGTCCGGTTTCGCCTGTGTCACCAGAAATACCTGTAGGTCCAGAATCCCCGGTAGCACCCGTTTCACCAGTAGCGCCCGTTTCACCAGTAGCACCCGTTCCACCGGTAGCGCCCGTTTCGCCAGTAGCGCCCGTTTCGCCAGTAGCACCGGTTTCACCAGTGGCTCCAGTTCCACCAGTAGCGCCCGTTTCGCCGGTAGCACCGGTTTCACCAGTGGCTCCAGTTCCACCTGTTTCACCACCGGTTCCGCCTGTCGGGCACATACAGCAGATTTGCAGACAGCAGGGAGGCGGAAAGGGACCTCTCCAGCAGCAATGATAAAAAAAGGACACGATGACTCCCCGCTTTCATTTTGTCAGTTATATTATCCTATTCAGAAAAAGGAAGCCGGTGCTTGATTTATTGAAATTGAAAAAGCTGGAATCTTCTGTCTTTTAAGAATTCCAGCTTTTTTGTTTTCTTATGAAGCTGCCGAAACATTGGTTTTATGTTTTTGGCTATGAATGTTTATAACCCCAAAGCCTTGGCGGTGGTGCAGATGAAGTCCTGCACATTTGTGACGATGCCTCTGGCGGACAGGCTGCCTCTGTCTGCCAGTTTATTGACAGCAAATTCGGAAATGTCTACGCAGTAAAAATAGATTTGCCGCACGGTACCATCTGCCATGACACGATAGGAGGGAGTCATATTCCCTGTGGCAATGGTATGGAGCATGGTTGCCATGCAAATGACGGTGGTGGCACTGCGAATCTGATCACGCATAGCATTTTGCGCTTCATATACATTGCCGAAAACAGGCGGCAGGGGACCGTCATCCCGGATGGAGCCTGCAAGGACATAAGGCACATGGTATTTTTCGCAGTTGTAAATGATGCCGTTGTCGATGTGCTCTTTTTCCAGAAAAGCGGGGATGCTTCCGTGGAAGCGTACCCGATTGATGGTATCCAGATGGTTGTAATGTCCGTTTGGCTGATTTTTCTGAGTATAGATGTTCTGTCCCAGAGCGGTGTTCAGATATGCCCCTTCCAAATCGTGAGTGGCAAGGGCATTGCCTGCCATAAGGGCATGAACGTATCCCCCTGCAATCATTTTGGAAAAAGCGTCCCTTGCGTCTTTGTCAAAGGTGAAGGCAGGGCCAAGGACCCAAACGATTTTTCCATGGTCACGGTCATAACGGAGGATTTCGTACAGTTCATTATAATCTTTGGAAAAGGCTGTTTCCCGGGAACGTCCCTGACGGAAAGCAAAAACTTCCTGTAACTCCGCTTCTTCGGAAAAGCCGTTGGCATGAACATAAATGCCCTGAGAGCCGTCCTCTGTGCGTCCAACAGCAATGAGGTCGCCTTTTTTCAGCAGACGGAATTCCCGTACAATGATTTTTCCTTTTTCATAAACAGCGACGCAGTCCATGCGGCTTTCTTCCGCCAGCAGCCATGTACCGTTGACTTTGAAATATTCCGGGAAAATGCTCATGGCGTGATACTGTTCCGGTGCCACACCGTCAAAGGGAGCAGGCTGGAAACAGACATCCGGCGCGTCAGCCAGAAAGGTCTGTGTAAAGTCCGGCGGTGTATAGGGGCGCAGTGAAAAACTCATATCAATTCTCCTTTATATAGATTTTCAACGATGGATGGAAAAAAGCAGATAAGATTTGCCCATGCGGTCTAATGTTTCATTTTCCTGCGTCATGCCAATGGCTTTAGCCACGGAAAGAGAAGGGTAATTGTCTGAAGCAATAACTGCATAGACAACAGGTTCTTTACGAACAGAAAAAGCAAACTGCACGCAGGCGGCAGCGGCTTCTTTGGCATAACCGTTCTTGCGCTGGGAAGGAATGATACCGTAGCCGATTTCCCAGAGCATCCGTCTGCCAAAACGCTGGAAGGTCAGACCAGCCTGACCAATGAGGGCATCATTATCTTTCTGGCAGACACCCCAGATGCCAAAGTTTTGCTGGTAACGCTGCTGCTGTCTGGTGAGCCAGTTTTGCAGTTCTGATGGAGAAAACTTGCGTTCATAAAAATTCCGCTGACCGTTCATCATTTCCAGCATCTGGGGCAGGTCTGCTTCTGTCAATTCCCGTAAATACAGACGGGGTGTTTCCCAGATCATGCCTTTGTTTCCTCGAAAAAGCGGCTGTAAAGGTCTTCTTTTCGGTCTGCTTTCAGGGGGAATTCTGCCCGATATGCTTCGGCTTCTTTGGGGTCGATTTCTACCACAGCCAGTTCATTTTCGCCTGTCAGATGGGCTAAGATTTCCCCTGTGGGGGAGATGAGCATGCTGTCACCGGTGTAAGTGAGGGTGCGGTCTTTGCCGCTGCGGTTGACACCTACGATGAAACTCTGGTTTTCAATGGCACGTGCCTGCAGGAGTGTTTTCCAGTGACCCACACGGGCAACAGGCCAGTTGGCAATGACGGTCATAACACGGCTCTTTTTGGAAGCTGCCTGAAAGATTTCCGGGAACCGCAGGTCATAACATACAAAAGGGGAAAGAGGAACGCCGTCTACCTGACAGAACGCCAGTTCATTGCCGCCGCTGTAATACTTGGCTTCCGCACCGTAAGAGAACGGATGAATTTTCGCATAATCCGCCAGAATATGACCGTTTTTGTCCATGACAATGCTGTGATTCCGCGCCGTTCCATCCTCCAAAAAGATTACGCCGAAAACAACAGCCATCTGAAATTTTTTTGCCACATCCTGAAAGAAAATAATGGTTTTGCTGTTTTCCTTTAATTCTCCATAGGTGGCAGGGGACATGGTGAAGCCTGTCAGTGTCATTTCCGGAAAGACAATGAGGTCAGCCTCTTTTGCTGCGGCTTTTTCCATGAGTTCCACACAGGTTTTCATGGCAAAACCCTTATCCTCAAAACCCATATTCAGCTGTGCCAATGCGATTTTCATACACAAAAACCTCCTTCATTATTCCCAGTTTTTCCATACGTCCGGGCAGTAACCCAGTGTGAATTCCTTTCCGTTGCGGACGATGGGTGTCCGAAAAAGGGCGGGATTTTCAAAGAGGGTGCCTTCCCGTTTTTTCTCGTCGATGTAATCCATATATAAATCTTTGTATGCCTTCGCTTTGCGGTCAATCATGTCTTCCACATCGATGCATCGCTTTGCAGACTCAAATACGCTTTTGCTCATGCCGAAACGGTGGATATCAATGGATTGAAAAGGGATTTTCCGTTCCTTGAAATACCGCTCCGCCTTTTTGGTGTCGAAACATTTTTTTGCGCCGTAAATTTGAATATTCATATAAAACTCCTTTCCTGTGGGCATCTTCATGAAAGATATTTTTACTGAAGATAGCCGCTGCAGCTCCTTTTCAGAAAGAAAAAACGATGTTTTCTGAAGGAAAAGCTGCTTTGGGGTTTGCTGATTTTATTTTACTCCTTTGGTGCAAAAGACACAAGACAAGGGGGAAGGATTATGGTATACTTTGAGAAACAGGAAAAGGAGCGGATTGAGATGAAAATGATTTCATGGAATGTCAATGGTCTGCGGGCAGCCGTAGGCAAAGGCTTTTTGGATTATTTCAAAGAAGCAGACGCAGACATTTTTTCCATACAGGAAACAAAATTGCAGGAAGGACAGATTGACCTGCCCACAGAAGGCTATCACCAGTACTGGAATTACGCGGAAAAGAAAGGCTATTCCGGTGTGGCAGTATTTACCAAACAGGAACCTATTTCTGTTTCTTATGGATTGGGCATTGAGGAGCATGACAAAGAGGGGCGTGTCATTACACTGGAATTTGAGAAATTCTATCATGTGACCGTTTACACCCCCAATTCTCAGCAGGAAAACGCCCGTCTGGATTATCGTATGACTTGGGACGATGCTTTCCGGGCATACTTACAGGAATTGGACAAAACAAAACCTGTCATCGTCTGCGGCGACCTGAATGTGGCGCATACGGAAATTGACCTGAAAAATCCTTCCACTAACCGCCGAAATGCAGGCTTTACAGACGAAGAAAGAGGTAAATTCACAGAACTGCTGGAAGCGGGCTTTGTGGATACTTTCCGTCATTTTTATCCTGATGTGACAGGGGCATATTCCTGGTGGAGTTATCGTTTTAACGCCAGAAAGAATAACGCCGGATGGCGTATTGACTATTATGTGGTTTCCGAGCGTCTGCGGGATGCATTGCAGGACGCAAAAATCCACAGTGATATCATGGGGTCGGACCACTGCCCTGTGGAATTGGATATTGCTTTGTAAGATGAAAAAATCTTTCATTGGATAAAGGAGGCGCATGGTTTATGTTGTACATTGGATGGAAAAAGATCTATGAGGGGTATGATGTTGTTCTGGTAGGACGCATTAAGGAAGCGCTGCGGGAAAGCGGCGTGGAATGTAAAGTGCGCGTGGACAATCCTGTCCAAAACAGAATGTCCAGAGATGTAGCCTTTGGGGGGAATCCGCTGATCATCAATAACATTGGGGTAGATACCTCTGCAAATGCGTACAGCGTTTATGTGCCGAAAGAAAAGAAAGAATTTGCGGAAGCTATTGTCCACGGAATTAACCGGAATTAATGGTGTTCGTGAAGTGAAACCATAAGAAAAAGCCGAAACTTCTAAAAAGAGGTTTCGGCTTTTGTTTTGCATTCGCTGTTTTTTATTTTTCCAGTTCTGCCAGTTTTTCCAGAATCTGATTGCTTCTGTCAATGAAAGCAGTCATTTCTTCGCTGGTCAGAGTTCTGTGGCTCATGAGAGCCAGGTCGTATACCTGATGGCAGATCATGTCGCAATCTTCTTTCTTGTCTTCTTTGCCTGCTGCGTCCATCAGGAACTGCACCAGTTTATTGGATTTGTTCAGCACCAGTGTTTCATCAGGTTTTACCTGTGCAAACATGGCTTTATACATTTCGTTGTCACCGTATGCTTCCATCATTTCCATCATACGACGGCTTTCTTCGCTGAGCAGGATCATAGCGGATACATTTTGTGCTTTCAGGTTTTCCGCTTTGACTTTCAGATTTTCATTGCCCAGTACGCCGCGGAACAGGTTTTCCATCTGGGTATTGGCAAAGGCATCTGCCTGTTTTTTCGCTTCGCTTTCTTCGCCTTCTGTTTTTTCCTGCAAAGTATCGGTGATGTCAGCGTCGATACGCTGTACTTTTACGCCGGGATTCTTGTATTCCAGGAAGGAAACGAAGGGTTTATCCACGGGAGAAGTGAGGATTGCCGCTTCCAGACCCTGTTCTTTGAACATACGGATATACTGTGCCTGCTGTGCTTCGTCGGTAACAAAGAAAATTTTGTTTTCATGTTTTTCTTTGTTCTTTTCCAGATATTCCGTAACGGTTTCGTATACGCCGTCGGTGGTCTTTAACAGCAGTGCGTCTTTGATCTTATCATAGAGTTTTTCTTCACGCATGCAGCCGTATTTGAAGAACATGCCGATGTCATCCCAGAAACCTTCGTAAGCGGTTCTGTCAGCTTTGAAGAGCTGATTCAGTTTGTCCGCTACTTTCTTGGTGATGTAGCTGTTCATTTTTTCCACATAGCCGTCGTTCTGCAGTGCGCTTCTGGATACGTTCAGAGGCATGTCGGGGCAGTCCAGCACGCCTTTCAGAAGCAGCAGGAATTCGGGTACCACTTCTTTGATGTTATCTGCAATATATACCTGATTGGAGTACAGTTTGATCTGACCTTCCACAACATCCATCTGTTCCACCAGTTTGGGGAAGTACAGGATACCTTTCAGACGGAAAGGATAATCCATGTTCAGATGAATCCAGAACAGAGGGTCATTCAGGTCGAAGAATACTTTGTGGTAGAATGCTTTGTATTCTTCATCGGTGCAGTCCTTGGGCTGTTTCAGCCACAGGGGAGAAGGATCGTTCAGAGGTTTGGGTTCTTCCTCTTTTTCTTCTTCTTTTTCACTGCCTTCAGCGCTTTCTGTTTCTTCTGCTTTATCTTTGTTTGCTTTTGCCAGGATTTCGTCCTTTGTCAGTGTGGCAGCTTCTTCCTGAGAAATATGGATGGTGTTGTCTTTTTTCTCAGGTTCTGCTTTTTCTGCCTTTTCTTCGTCATTGGTGATGACATCGATAAAGATAGGTACGGGCATGAATGCGCAGTATTTCTGCAATGCTTCATACATCTTGCTTTCATCCAGGAATTCTTCACCGTCTTCGCTGACGTGCAGTGTGATGGTGGTACCGCGTTCGGTACGGGTACCGTCTGCCATTTCGTAGTCGATGCCGTCTGCACAGCTCCATTTTGCTGCTGCTGCACCGGGCAGGTAAGATAATGTATCGATTTCTACTTTATCGGCTACCATGAAAGCGGAGTAGAAGCCCAGACCGAAATGACCGATGATTTCGTTGTCGCCGTCTGCTTTTTCTTCGTATTTGGACAGGAAATCTGTTGCGCCGGAGAATGCGATCTGGTTGATGTATTTCTTGATTTCCTCGTCGGTCATACCGATACCGTTATCCACGATCTGCATGATTTTTTCGTCTTTGTTCAGTACCACATGAACGGAAAAGCTTTCGTCAGCGGGGATGTGGTCTGCTTCCCCCATGATCATCAGCTTTTTCAGTTTGGTTACTGCGTCACAGGCATTGGATACCAGTTCACGGATGAAAATATCCTTATCGGTATAGAGCCATTTTTTGATAATTGGTAAGAAATTTTCACTGTTAATGGAAAGATTCCCTTTTTCATTCATACTATTCAGCCTCCTATGATTGATGGAAAAATCCATATATTTTCTGCTTTACAAAGAATATTGTAACACTCGGAGGACAAAAGTCAAGAAAAAATTAGCACTCGATCAAATTGAGTGCTAACAAAATTTCGGATTTTAATTTTCTTTCTGAATGGCAATCCCATGACGCTGACAAAAGTCCAGTACCCAGCTTTCCCATTGGGCTTCGTGGGTCTTATCCAGAGAAAAACTTTCCTGCGCGGCAGAAAGGGTGCACAGCAGGGTATCTTCCCGGAATAACAGATTCCAGAACAATGCCTTTGTGTTGGGGAAAGCCGCTGTTTTTTTCTGAGAAAGGGAAAGGACAAGCTTCATGTTCTTGGGTGTTTTCTTTCCTTTCACTGCCTGAAACACAAGGGGCTTGATCTCGCTCCAGCTGCACCATGGCTCTGTGACGGTTTCGTCGTAATAATCCAGATCCCGTTTGCCGTCAATGGAAACGTAAGCAAAAGCGGAGATTTCTCCCTGCCGGAAAGCGAAATCGTCAAAGGCATCGCCCTTTAAGAGCAGCGCCATAAAGTGTCTGGTGTCTGGTATGGTAAAAGCAAGCATTGCTGTATCCTCCTTTGGTTTCTTCGCCTGTCATTATACATTTTTTTGCCCTCTTTGACAATGCGCGGGAGGCGGAAAGGAAAAATCATGTATTTTTATTGCGTTTGATGCCATGCTATATTATAATGAAAGACAAGTATTTTTAATGTAAGAGGAAGTAGGAGGGAAACCCTATGGCAGAAGAAAAAACAATGGAAAGCAGTGGTCTGGGTGCCACCGGTAACTTTATACATAACTATATCCAGGCAGACCTGGAAGGGGAACTGAATAAAATTCATACCCGTTTCCCGCCGGAACCCAATGGCTATCTGCACATTGGTCACGCAAAATCCATTTGCCTGAACTTTGGTCTGGCAAAACTTTACGGCGGCAAATGCAACCTGCGTTTTGACGACACCAACCCCACAAAAGAAGATGTGGAATATGTAGAAAGCATTCAGGAAGACGTAAAATGGCTGGGCTTCGACTGGGAAGACAGACTGTACTACGCATCTTCCTATTTCCAGAAATATTATGAAGTGGCAGTGAAACTCATCAAAGAAGGCAAAGCTTTCGTATGTGACCTGACAGCGGAAGAAATGCGTCAGTACAGAGGTACACTGAGCACACCTGGTAAAGAAAGCCCTTACCGCAATCGTAGTGTGGAAGAAAACCTGGATCTGTTTGAACGGATGAAAGCAGGGGAATTCCCTGACGGTTCTCACACACTGCGTGCGAAGATCGACATGGCTTCTCCCAACATCAACATGAGAGACCCTGTCCTTTATCGTATTTCCCATGCGGCTCACCATACAACTGGTACAGAATGGTGCATCTACCCTATGTATGACTTTGCGCATCCTCTGGAAGATGCCATCGAAGGTATTACCCATTCCATTTGTACCATGGAATTTGAAGACCATCGTCCTCTGTACGATTGGGTAGTCAGAGAAGCTGGCTATACTGTAAATCCTCCCAGACAGATTGAATTTGCACGTTTGGGTATGACAAATACTGTTATGAGTAAGAGAAAACTCCGTGCGCTGGTAGAAGACGGTCTGGTTGACGGCTGGGATGACCCTCGTATGCCGACCATCAGCGGTCTGCGCCGCAGAGGTTATACACCTGAGTCCATCCGCGATTTCTGCGAACGTATCGGTGTATCCAAAGCAAACAGTATGGTAGACAGCGGTCTGCTGGATTACTGCATCCGTGACGACCTGAAAGCAAAAGCACCTGTTGTGATGGCAGTTCTGGACCCTCTGAAACTGGTTATCACCAACTACCCCGAAGATCAGGTAGAAATGATGGAACTGGAAAACAACCCTGAAAATCCTGAACTGGGCACAAGACTGGCACCTTTCACAAGAGAACTGTATATCGAACGGGAAGACTTCATGGAAGAACCTGTGAAAAAATTCTTCCGTCTGGCCCCCGGCAAAGAAGTTCGTCTGAAAGGCGCTTACTTCGTAACATGCACCGATTTTGTGAAAGACGAAAATGGCAATGTGGTAGAAGTACACTGCACATATGACCCTGAAACAAGAAGCGGCAGCGGTTTTGAAGGCAGAAAAGTCAAAGGTACTCTGCATTGGGTAAGCGCTTCCGACAACGTGAAGGCAACTGCAAGACTCTATGACTACATGATGCTGGATAACCCCGACGATCCCAACGGCGAAATGATCATGAACCCTAACTCTCTGGAAGTGAAGGAAAATGTGATCATTGAAAAATCCATCGCTGGTGCACAGAAAGGTCAGCGTTATCAGTTCATGCGTAACGGTTACTACATTGTAGATACAAAAGATACCACAGAAGATCATCTGGTATTCAACCGTATCGTGCCTCTGAAGAGCTCTTTTAAACTGAAATAATAAGATGATAGATAAAAGCGTGTATGTCTGAAAAAGACATACACGCTTTTTTATCATGAGCAAGCAAAATATTTTTTGGGGAATGTAAACTTTTGTATTGCAACAGTGGAAAAATAGGTGTATAGTTTTTGCATATGTATTCAAAAATGCGGGGAAACAGTGACAGTGTTTTTCTGTGTGGAAAAAAGGAGGTACAAAGGAAAAAACAGGGAGAAATGAATGGATTTACAAAAGAGCATTGTATATGCAAAATATGGTATAAAAAATACTGTATATTGTATATATAAAAAGAATTTCATTGTTCAGGAGGAGGTAAATATGTTTCAACACGCGAATAAAGCTCTCATTGCAGCGGCTTTTTTGATTTTGGCAATTGTAATCATTCCCATTGTGCTGGTGCCGGAAGCCATGGTAGCAGCCATTGGACAAGTTTATAACTTCATTACAACAGATATGGCATGGCTGTATCTTCTTATTGGGTTTGGCATGGCAGTGGGGGCCATTGTGCTTTTGACAACGAAATTCGGGGATATTCGTCTGGGGGGACGGGATGCGAAACCGCATTATAAAACATTCACATGGATTGCCATGAACCTTTGCTCCGCTTTGGCGGCAGGCATTCTGATTTTTGGTATGTGTGAATGGATGTACTATGTGACAGGTACACCTTTTGGCATCGAACCTTATTCCGTGCAGGCGTATGAATATGCTTCCGCTTACGGCATGTTCCATTGGGGATTCTCTGCATGGGCATTCTATTTGGTGGCAGGGGTAGCCATTGGGTATCTGTACTGGAATAAAAAGATCGGTGATCTGCGCATCTCCGCTCTGTGCAGCAACCTTATCGGTGGCGACTCCAAAGGGAAAAAGATTTTCCGCTGGGTATTGGATGCCATTATGGTATTCTGTTATTTCATGGCAATGATGACCACAGTTGGCATTGGTACGCCTGTTATGGGGGAACTGGCAAGCAATCTGCTGGGCATTGAAAACTCTTTTGCATTGAAAATCGGTATCATCATTATTTTCTGTCTGTTCTTTACACTTTCTACATCCAAATCCATTGCAAAGGGTATGGGACGCATCAGTGACTTCAATGTATGGCTGGCAATCGCCTTTTTCATTTTCGTGCTCATCGTTGGGGACACCAGCTTTATTCTGAATAATATCGTAATGGCCATCGGTACCAACATTCGTGAATTTGTCCGCATGAGCTTCAACTCTGACGCTGTTGCTCAGACAGGTTTTGTGCAGAGCTGGACCATTTTCTATTGGGCTTGGTATGTGGCACTGACATTTATGTGCGGTCTGTGGATTGCCAGAACTTCTTACGGCAGAACATTCCGCGAAATCACCGTTGCCAACTGCATCTGGGCAGTATTGGCATGCTGGGTAACATTTGGTATTCTGGGTAACTACGGCATGGGTCAGGAACTGTTCCATGGCCAGAATTTCTCTGGCGTCATCAGCGAAGTAGGCAACAACGGCGTTACATTGCTGGTGCTGCAGACCATGCCTTTGCCGAAACTTTGCATTTTCGTATTCATGATTCTGATTTTCTTCAATCTGGCAACTTCTGCCACAGCGAACGGCACCGCTTTGAGTATGTATACATCCAAAGGGCTGAAAGCTGACGAAGAACCCAATACATGGTACAAAGCGTTCTGGTGTGTACTGTTCATGATCATTCCCGTAGGCATTTTGCTGCTGGAACACAATGTGGAAGGACTAAACGTGCTTAGTACCATTCAGTCCCTCATCACCATTTCCTCTCTGCCTGTATTGGTAGCACTGGTGGTATTGTTCTGGTCTTTCGGCAAAGTCCTGCGCAAAGACATTTCCGATGGCACTATTCGTCAGTATGTGGATAAGAGCAAAGAAAACAAATGGGGGAATGATTGATGGAAGAAAAATACGTAAATGCTTCTGTCACATGGACACAGCAGTTTTGCCGCATCAACAGCTTTTTAGGTGCAGGCAAACGGGAAGCGGTGTTTTTGGCAGAAAAAATACTGAAAGAATCCTGTGACGCAAAAGTCACTGTTTATGACGTTGATACAGAAGAACCCTATATCATTGCAGCAAAAACATGCGAAAATCCCAAATTCCAGCTTTTGCTGGAAGGGCATCTGGATGTGGTTTCTCCTGAAGGCATGGAACATCCTTTTGACGCAGAAATCAAAGACGGCATTTTGTATGGCCGTGGCTCCGTGGATATGAAAGGCGGCTGTGGCTCCATGCTGGCGGCATTTGTGGCTGCCTGCCAGAAACCGCTGGAAGGGGATTTATACCTGATGTTTTCCACAGATGAGGAATACGCAGGGGAAGAAATCAAAAAAGCTCTGGAAAAGGGGCATTTGCCTAAAGTGGATTTTGCCCTTATTGCGGAACCGACCAATGCAACCATGGCAACAGCCCACAAAGGGGAAGCATGGATTGATGTGGAATTTTTTGGCAAAAGTGCTCATTCCAGTATGCCGCATATGGGCAAAAACGCCATTTATATGGCTACAGCGTTTTTGCAGAACTTACAGGCATATTTGCCGGAAATGGCAAAAATGGCACATCCCCTCTATGGCGCACCTACCATGAGCGTAGGAACCATCGAAGGAGGCAGTACGCCTAATGTGGTGCCGCCCTATGCGAAGATTACCATTGACATTCGCTATTTGCCCGGAAGCAGTTCAGAAACATTCCTGAAGGTATTGCAGAATATGGTGGTTCTGTGCAAAACGGAAAATGAAGACTTTTCTGCGAAGATCACTAAGATTGGAGAATGGAATGATGTTTGCACAGACAGAGAAAGCCCGACTTTCCGGTGCATCTGGCAGGCTGCTTCCAAGGCTATGGGAAAAGAAGTGGAATTGAGCGTTATGACCGGCTGGGGCGAAGGCGGCTTCATGAATCTTTATGGTATCCCTGTGGTATATTTTGGTCCCGGGGAAAATGGGTTGTCTCATCGCCCGGAAGAACAGATTCATGTGGACGAAATCAAAAAAGTGGCATTGGCTTATGAACAGATCATCAACGAGGTGTGTGGCATGAAACGAAATACATTGGAAGAAGTTTTGAAACAGACAGGCATCATGGTGGCAGACGGTGCTATGGCAACAGAACTGGAACGGATGGGCTGCGACCTGAACGACTCTCTTTGGAGCGCAAAGGTATTGGCAGAACAGCCGGAACTGATCGGTAAGGTACACCGCAGCTATTTTGAAGCAGGAGCAGACTGCGGTATCACCGCAAGCTATCAGGCAACCATCGACGGTTTCTGCAAACGTGGTTATACAGAAGCGGAAGCGGAAGAACTCATCCGCCGTTCTGTGGACATCATGGTGAAGGAAAGAGAAGATTGGTGGCAGGCAGAAGGCAAAGATGCTGGCAGAGCTTATCCTCTGGTATGTGCTTCCGTAGGGCCTTATGGAGCATATTTGGCGGATGGTTCCGAATATCGCGGCAATTATGGCGTTTCCAAAGAAGAACTGCGCAAATTCCATAAACGCCGCATGGAACTGCTGTGGGATGCAGGCGCAGACATTTTCGCAGTGGAAACCATTCCCTGTCTGGAAGAAGCTATTGTGGCAGCAGAACTGACACAGGAAATGGATGCGGCATGTTGGATCAGCTTCAGCTGCAGAAATGAAGCGGAAATCAGTGATGGTACAAAAATTGCGAATTGTGCCAAAGCATTGGAAGCTTATGACTGCGTAAAAGCCATCGGCATCAACTGCACAGCTCCTCATTTTGTGGCAAGCCTCATCAAAGAAATCAAAAACAATAGCACAAAACCCATCATCGTATACCCCAACAGTGGGGAAGAATATGACCCTGTTACAAAGACATGGCATGGGAATAAAGACGGCAAATGCTATTGCGATTTTGCGGCAGAATGGATTGCTGCCGGTGCCAAAATCGTTGGCGGCTGCTGCCGTACCACACCGGAAAACATTCGGGAAGTGGCGGAACTGGCAAGAAAGAAATAAGTTTGGCTTATTAGGAGCAAAGGACAGAGAAATGTAAGCTGATTCCCCTTGAGGAAACATTGCATTTCCTTATAAAATTTCCGTAAAAATAAGAAAGCTGAAATCCTCTATTATGATAAGGATTTCAGCTTTCTTTATTTTCTTATGAAGATGCCCCTTACTCATTTCTCTGTCTTTTTTTGTTGACATAAACATTAAAGAAAAATTAAAAAAGTCTGCCGTACATCTTCTAATTTACTGTTTATAATGGACACCAGAATATATGAACGTATATAAGAGGAGGAAAGTACCATGACAAAGAAAAAGAAGATTATCATAGCAGCTGTAGCCGTTGTTTTGATTGCAGGCGGTTTAAAAGTGGCTTTGGGCAGCAGACAGGCGGAACCCACAGGAACACCTGTAACAACAGGAACAGTAGTACGCCAGGATCTGGAAGAAGTTCTGAAGCAGAAGGCAACGCTGGAAGGCACAGAAAGTGCGGAAGTGGCGTCAAAGCTGCATTATGAAGTCAAACAGGTACTGGTAAAAGAAGGCGATAAAGTCACAAAAGGTCAGCTTCTGGCGGTGCTGGACAGCGGCGATATTCAGGACCAGATCGCCCAGACAAAAGGGGATATTCAGCTTCTGGAATATCAGCAGCAGGAAACACTGGCAGAACGCCAGCGTCAGATTGACAACGCTTTGATGGAAAAGGAAAATGCGGAAAAAGATTATAAAGACAAACAGGACCTTTTTGCCATTGGTGCAGCCAGCCAGGCAGAAGTGGACGCGGCAAAAGACGCTTTGGATAAAGCACAGAGAGCCTTGGATGATATTCCCAATGAAAATGGAAAGGCTGTCCTGACATCCTCTGAAAAACAGACAAAGGCAAATGCTCAGCAGAAAGCAAGCATCCAATCCGCTACACTCAGCGACTGCCAGATTCGCAGTGCCATCAGCGGCACCGTTACCAGAGTGAATACAACGGTTGGTCGTTTTGCCGATGAATCTGAGGATAACAAGCCCATGTTTGTCATTGAGAATCTGGAAACTTTGCAGATGAAAGTCCTTGTGAGCGAAAATGACATTGACCGTGTGCAGATAGGGCAGGAAGTGGAAATCTCTGCCGATGTACTGGGCAAAGAAACGGTACAGGGTGTTGTGGAACGGATTTCTCCTACAGGGGAAGCGAAAAGCTCCACATCTTCTGAAAGAGTCATTCCCGTTTATATCAAAGTAAAAGAAGAAAATGAAAAACTCATTGCCGGCATCAATGCCAACGCTACCATCAAGATTGCTTCTGCAAAAGACGCACTGGTGGTGCCTTTGGAAGCTTTGGCAGAACTGGAAGACGGCACCACAGCCGTTTATACCGTAACAGATGCAGGAACCGTACATATTGTGCCTGTTACATTGGGTCTGGAAACAGATTTGCAGGCAGAAATCAAGTCTGACGAAATCAAGGAAGGACAGAAGATCATTCTTAATCCCAGCGCAGCCATGACAGAAGGTATGGCAGTAGCAGTACAGCAGGGGTGATGCCATATGAAAGAAATCATCAAAATCGAAAATTTGAATAAAACATATGATACTGGTGCCATTCAGGTTCATGCCCTGCGGGACATTAACCTGACCATCCATGAAGGGGAATATGTTGCCATCATGGGGCAGTCCGGTTCCGGTAAATCCACACTGATGAATATTCTGGGGTGTATGGACAGACAGTTTTCCGGCACTTATGAACTGGACGGCATCAGCATTGCTCAGCAGAGTGAAAATCAGCTTTCTGCTATCCGTAATCAGAAAATTGGATTTGTTTTTCAGGCGTTTCAGCTCATTCCCAGAACTTCCGCACTGAAAAATGTGGAAATCCCTATGATTTATGCAGGTATGAAGGCAGATGCACGAAAAGCAAAAGCCGCTGCCCTTTTGGAAAAAGTAGGTCTGGGACAGCGTATCCATCATATGCCAAATGAACTTTCCGGCGGTCAGAAACAGCGTGTAGCCATTGCAAGGGCGTTGGCAAATGACCCTGCCATTATTCTGGCAGACGAACCCACCGGGAATCTGGACACAAAGGCATCCTATGAAATCATGGAGTTTTTCACCAATCTGAATAAAGAAGGGGCGACCGTAGTGGTGGTTACCCATGAAGAAGAAATCGCAGCCTATACAGACCGTATCATCCGGTTCCAGGATGGGCAGATCATCAGTGATAAAAAGGTGGTGAAGGGCTCATGTTGATTTTTGAAAATATCCGTTTGGCGCTTTCCTCCATCCGTGCCAATAAAATGCGCTCCTTCCTGACTATGCTGGGCATGATTATCGGTATCAGCTCTGTTATTGCCATTGTTTCTCTGGGGGACACCATGCGGAGTGTTGTTGCAAATGAGTATAAGAATGTAGGTCTGGGGCTGGCGTATATGTATATCAATCCTCCTGATGACACCTATGGAGATAATACATATTTCACCACCACAGACGCGGAAAATTTGAAAGAAGCTATGGGCGATGATCTGGCTTATGTAGGTTTCAATCAAAATCTGCGAAAGGATATGACCGTTGGCAGAAGAACAAAAACACTGTACGTAAGCGGTCTGGCGGAAAATCCAACAGCTATGAAAAATCTGAAGATCATTTACGGCAGAATGCTCAGCGATAAAGATTTTCAGGAAAAACGCCATCACATCGTTTTGCAGAAAGAAACAGCAGAAGGATTTTTCGGAGATGCCAATGCCGTTGGGAAAACGGTCAAAGTCAAACTCAATGAGGATCTGGAAGAATTTCTGGTGGTAG